>NZ_LZIZ01000196.1:0-33890 GCF_001666915.1 Mycobacterium sp. E3339
TGCATCTCAGCTTGGTCGGGTTCGCGCAACCCGACCCACACGAACGCGTCCTGGCCGAGCGCCTCCATCTCGCGCACCTTGTCGCGGGCCTCGGCGTAGCTGAACTTGCCGGGCAGACGGTGGCCGTCGGCGTAGACGGCGCAGTCGACCAACGTCTCGTGCGTCGCCTGGGGCTGGGGGTCCGGCTGCGGCGGGTGCGGCTCGTGCGCGAGGGGCCGGAGCGCTTCAGGCAATGCGTCAAAGCCCTGGAACACATCCACCTCCGATCGCAGCGCAGGTCTGGACGAGCGGTGCTCCATGCTACGCGTCCCGTCTTCCCGAAGCGTGACGATCCGGCCGGAGGTTGGCGGCCGAGAAGGGTGCGCTAGTTTCGTGCCGAGACCCGAATCTGCATGACTATCTCCACAAGGAGTATTTCGACGTGAGCGCAAGTCCTCTCAAGGTCGCCGTCACCGGCGCCGCCGGCCAGATCGGCTACAGCCTGTTGTTCCGCCTGGCGAGCGGTTCGCTGCTCGGGCCCGATCGCCCGATCGAGCTGCGCCTGCTCGAGATCGAACCGGCGCTCAAGGCGCTCGAGGGCGTCGTGATGGAGCTCGACGACTGCGCGTTCCCGCTGCTGGCCGGGGTCGAGATCGGCGCGGACGCCAACAAGATCTTCGACGGCGTCAACCTCGCCCTGCTGGTCGGCGCCCGGCCGCGCGGCCCGGGCATGGAGCGCAGCGACCTACTGGAGGCCAACGGCGCGATCTTCACCGCGCAAGGCAAGGCGCTGAACTCCGTCGCCGCCGACGACGTCCGCGTCGGCGTGACCGGCAACCCGGCCAACACCAACGCGCTGATCGCGCTGAGCAACGCACCGGACATCCCCAAGGAGCGGTTCTCGGCGCTGACCCGCCTGGACCACAACCGCGCCATCTCGCAGCTGGCCCGCAAGACCGGCGCGCAGGTCACCGACATCAAGAAGATGACGATCTGGGGCAACCACTCCGCCACCCAGTACCCCGACATCTTCCACGCCGAGGTCGGCGGGAAGAACGCGGCCGAGGTCGTGAACGACCAGGACTGGATCGAGAACGACTTCATCCCGACCGTGGCCAAGCGCGGCGCGGCGATCATCGACGCGCGCGGCGCCTCCTCGGCCGCCTCGGCCGCATCGGCCACCGTGGACGCCGCCCGCTCCTGGTTGCTGGGCAGCCCGCAGGGTGACTGGGTGTCGATGGCGGTCTACTCCGACGGCTCCTATGGCGTGCCGGAGGGAATCGTGTCGTCGTTCCCGGTGACCACCAAGGACGGCGACTGGTCGATCGTGCAGGGGCTGGACATCGACGACTTCTCCCGTGGCCGCATCGATAAAACCACCGCGGAGCTGGTCGACGAGCGCAAAGCGGTGACCGAGCTGGGTCTCATCTGACCCATTAGGTCTACTAACCGGTAGTCAGTACCCTGAAGCGCGTGTCCGAGTTGATTGAATCGATACAGACGCGCGCCGAAGCCGGCGCGATCACCGATGCGGAGATCTTCGAGGCACACGTCGGCGGCAAGCTTTCGGTAGGCCCGACGGCCCCCCTGGACACCCAGCGCGCGCTGTCGATCGCCTACACGCCCGGCGTGGCGCAGGTCAGTCGCGCGATCGCCGCCGACCCCAGCCACGCCGCCCGGTACACGTGGGCGAACCGGTTGGTCGCCGTCGTCAGCGACGGCAGCGCCGTGCTGGGCCTCGGCGACATCGGGCCGGCCGCGTCGCTGCCGGTGATGGAGGGCAAGTGCGCCCTGTTTCAGGCGTACGGCGGCCTGAACGCGATCCCGATCGTGCTGGACACCAAGGACCCCGACGAGATCGTCGAAACCCTGGTGCGGTTGCGCCCGACCTTCGGCGCCGTCAACCTCGAGGACATCTCCGCGCCGCGTTGTTTCGACATCGAGCGTCGAGTGATCGAGGCGCTGGACTGCCCGGTGATGCACGACGACCAGCACGGCACGGCGATCGTCGCGTTGGCCGCGCTGATGGGCGCCACCAAGCTGCTCGGCCGCGACATGACGTCGCTGCGGGTGGCGGTCTCGGGCGCCGGGGCCGCGGGCGTTGCGTGCACGAATCTCCTTCTGGCCATGGGGGTTTCGGACATCACCGTGGTCGACTCGCGCGGCATCCTGCACCCGGGGCGCGCCGACATGAACAGCGTGAAGAGCGTGCTGGCGCAGCGCACGAACCCCGACGGCCTCACCGGCAGCATGGCGGAAGCGCTGCGCGGCGCCGACCTGTTCCTCGGGGTGTCGGGCGGCGTGGTGCCCGAGGAGATGATCGCCACCATGGCGCCCGACGCGATCGTGTTCGCGTTGTCCAACCCCGACCCGGAGATCCACCCGCAGGTCGCCGCCAAGTACGCCGCGGTCGTGGCCACCGGGCGCAGCGACTTCTGCAACCAGATCAACAACGTGCTGGCCTTCCCCGGCGTCTTCCGCGGGGCGCTGGACGCGGGGGCGCGCCGGATCACCGAGAAGATGATGGTGGCCGCGGCCGAGGCGATCTTCTCGGTGGTCAGCGACGACCTGGCCCCCGACCGGATCGTCCCCAGCCCGCTGGACCTGCGCGTCGGGCACGCGGTCGCCACGGCGGTGGCCCTGGCCGCCGACACCGCAGACATCGCGGGGTGAGAACCGGCTGGCTGGCGGCGCCGCTGGCGCTCACCGTGCTCGCGGTGGCCGGCTGCGGGGCCGACGGCGGCGATCATGGCCCCCGCCCGGAATTGGTGGTCGGTTCGGCGACGGACCCCGAGTCCACGCTGCTGGCCGGCGTCTACGTCGCCGCGCTGCGGTCCTATGGTTTCGCGGCGCGCGCCGAGAGCGCTGACGATCCGATGGCGCGGCTGGACTCGGGTGCGTTCACGGTCGTGCCCGCCCTGACCGGCCGCACGCTGCAGAGCCTGCAGCCCGGCGCGACGGCCATGTCCGACGCCGAGGTCTACCGCGCGATGGTGGCCGCGCTGCCCGAGGGCGTCGCCGCGGGCGACTACACGACGGCCGCCGAGGACAAGCCCGTGCTGTTGGTGACCGGCGCCACCGCCAAGGCGTGGGGCGGCAGCGACGTCAGCGCGGACTTGAGCACGCTGCCGAAGCACTGCGGCGGCCTGAGTCTCGGCACCGTCAGCGGGCGCCGCGCCCCGTCGGCCGTGGGCAGCTGCCGGCTGCCCGACGCGCGCGAATTCCCGGACGACACAACGATGTTCGCCGCGGTCCGGGTTGGCCAGCTGACCGCGGGGTGGACGACAACCGCCGACCCGGGCCTGCCCACCGACCTGGTCACGCTCGTCGACGGCAAGCCCGCGTTGATACGCGCCGAGAACGTGGTGCCGCTGTATCGCCGCAACGCCCTGGCCGATCGGCAACTGCTGGCCATCAACGAAGTGGCCGGCGTGCTGGACACCGCGGCCCTGGTCGACATGCGGCGCCAAGTGGCCGGTGGGGCCGATCCGCAGGCGGTGGCCGGCGGCTGGCTGGCCGAACACCCGCTGGGGCGTTGAATCAGCGCTTGGGCAGCAGCCGCGCGACGGCGTGCTTCACCCGGCCCATGACCGGCCCGCTCACCAGCCGCTCGGGCCTCGAACCCGTCAACCGCGTCACCAGGTCCATGGCCTTGACGTCCGGCCCGACCAACACCCGGGCCTTGTTCTTGAGCACCCCGGCCAGGATGAGCTGAGCCGCTCGCGTCGGTGTGGTCTTGGCCTGCTGTTCCTCGAACATCGCCGCGAAGGTGTCTTGGTCGAGCCCCTCGGCGAAGATGGCGTTGCGGGCGAACCCCGTCCGCACGCCGCCGGGGTGCACCGTCGTCACCCGCACCGGGTGGCCGGCCGCCATCATTTCCAGTCGCAGCGCCTCGGTGAAGCCACGGACGGCGAATTTTGCCGAGACATAGGCGGCCTGCCCGGGCGCCGCGAACAGCCCGAGCGCGCTCGAGATGTTGATGACGTGGCCGTCGCCGGAGGCGATCAGGTGGGGCAGAAACGCTTTGGTGCCGTTGACCACGCCCCAGTAGTCGACGTCCATCACCCGTTCGATGTCCTTGAATCGGGTGTCTTCGATGGACCCGACGAACGTGATTCCGGCGTTGTTGTAGACCTGATTGACCTGGCCGAAGTGGTCCCTGACCGCGTCCGCATACGCGAGGAATTCCTCGCGTTCGGTCACGTCGAGCCGGTCGGCTTTGACCGGCACGCCGAGGGCATGCAATTGCTCCTCGGTCTCTGCCAATCCTTCGATGTCGACGTCGCTGATTGCCAGCTTCGCCCCGGCTCGGCCCAGCTCCAGCGCCAAGGCCTGACCTATCCCCGATCCCCCGCCCGTGACGACGGCAACTTTGCCGGCGAACCCTTCCATATGGACTCCTAGTGGCGGCGTGCTGGGTCAGGCTATCCGGTGACCACCGGCCGCGCCACGGCGGGTCTCACTGTTTGGGCATCAACCGGCCCATGACGGGGCCGAACAGCTGCTGATAGTAGGGGCCGGCCACCCGCACCATCACGTCCAGGAGCTTGGCGTCCGTGCCGACCAGCACCCGGGCCTTCTTCTTGCGGACCGCGTCCAGGATGACCTCGGCGGCGCGTTTCGGGCTGGTCCTGGCGAGCCGTTTGTCGAACAGCTTGGCCAGTTGTTCGGGGTCGAGTCCCTCGGCGGCGGTGGCGTTGCGGGCGATCGCGGTCTTGATGCCGCCGGGGTGCACGGTGGTCACCGCCACCGGGTGGCCGGCCGCCACCATCTCCTGTCGCAGCGCCTCGGTGAATCCCCGGACCGCGAACTTGGCCGCGTTGTACGCCGCCTGGCCGGGCACCGAGAAGAGCCCGAACACGCTGGAGACGTTGATGACGTGACCGTCGCCGGAGGCGATCAGGTGCGGCAGGAACGCCTTGGTGCCGTTGACGACGCCCCAGAAGTCGACGTCCATCACCCGCTCGATGTCCTTGAACTGGCTGATTTCGACATCGCCGGTGTAGGCGATGCCGGCGTTGTTGTAGACCTGGTTCACCTTGCCGAAGTGTTCCTTGACCTCGTCGGCGTAGGCCAAGAACGCCTCGCGCTCCGTCACGTCGAGCCGGTCCGCCTTGACCTCGGCCCCCATCGCCTTCAACTGCGCCTCGGTCTCCGCCAGGCCCTCGACGTCGACGTCGCTGATCGCGACCTTGGCGCCCGAGCGGGCCAGCTCCACGGCCAGCGCCTGCCCGATACCCGAACCCGCACCCGTCACCACGGCGACCTTGCCGGCGAACCCTTGCATGCGCACCCTTCCTTATGTCTGGTTGCGTCGAGGCTAGCCGGTACCGACGGTCCGGGGTACGGGCGGGTGGTTCGCGTACGCGATCAGCGGAACGCGGTGTCGAGGATCTCCTGCTGCTCGACGGCATGCACCTTCGACGACCCCGACGACGGGGCGGACATGGCCCGCCGCGAGATGCGCTTGAGCCCGGTCAGCTTGTCGGGCAGCAGCTCCGGCAGCTCCAGGCCGAACCGCGGCCACGCGCCCTGGTTGGCCGGCTCCTCCTGCACCCAGAAGAACTCCGTGGCGCCGGGGTAGCGGTCCAGCGTCTCGTTGAGCCGGCGCTTGGGCAGCGGGGCGAGCTGCTCGATGCGCACGATCGCGATGTCGTCGCGGTTGTCCTTGGCCTTGCGCGCCACCAGCTCGTAGTAGATCTTGCCGCTGGTCAACAGGATGCGGGTGACCTTGCTACGGTCGCCGACGCCGTCCTCGTACGTGGGCTCCTCGAGAACCGAGCGGAACTTGATCTCGGTGAAGTCCCTGATGTCGCTGACGGCGGCCTTGTTGCGGAGCATCGACTTCGGCGTGAACACGATCAGCGGCCGCTGAACACCGTCGAGGGCGTGCCGGCGCAGCAGGTGGAAATAGTTCGACGGCGTCGACGGCATCGCGATCGTCATCGAACCCTCCGCCCACAGCTGCAGGAAGCGTTCGATGCGGCCGGAGGTGTGGTCGGGGCCCTGCCCTTCGTGGCCGTGCGGCAGCAACAGCACCACGTTGGACAGCTGGCCCCACTTGGCCTCACCGGAGCTGATGAACTCGTCGATGATCGACTGCGCGCCGTTGACGAAGTCGCCGAACTGCGCCTCCCACAGCACCAGGGCGTCCGGATTGCCCACGGTGTAGCCGTATTCGAAGCCGACGGCCGCGTACTCCGACAGCGGTGAGTCGTAGACCAGGAACTTGCCGCCGGTGGGGGTCCCGTCGGCGTTCGTCGCCAGCAGCTGCAGCGGCGTGAACTCCTCGCCGGTGTGGCGGTCGATGATCACCGAATGCCGCTGGGAGAACGTGCCGCGGCGGGTGTCCTGGCCCGACAACCGAACCAGCTTGCCTTCGGCCACCAGCGAACCCAGCGCCAGCAGTTCGCCGAAGGCCCAGTCGATCTTGCCCTCGTAGGCCATCTCGCGGCGCTTTTCCAGCACCGGCTGCACCCGCGGGTGCGCGCTGAAGCCCTCCGGCAGGGCCAGGAACGCATCACCGATGCGGGACAGCAGCGCCTTGTCCACCGCGGTGGCCAGGCCCGCCGGAAGCATCTGGTCGGCCTCCACGGATTCGCTGGGCTGTACGCCGTGCTTCTCCAGGTCGCGCACCTCGTTGAAGACCCGCTCCAGCTGGCCCTGGTAGTCGCGCAGCGCGTCCTCGGCCTCCTTCAGCGAGATGTCGCCGCGGCCGATCAGGGCTTCGGTGTAGCTCTTGCGGGCGCCGCGCTTGGTGTCGACGACGTCGTACATGTAGGGGTTGGTCATCGACGGGTCGTCGCCCTCGTTGTGCCCGCGCCGGCGGTAGCACAGCATGTCGATGACGACGTCCTTCTTGAACCGCTGCCGGAAGTCCACGGCCAAGCGCGCCACCCAGTCGCACGCCTCCGGGTCGTCGCCGTTGACGTGGAAGATCGGTGCGCCAATCATTTTCGCGACGTCCGTGCAGTACTCGCTGGACCGCGAAAACTCCGGCGCGGTGGTGAAGCCGATCTGGTTGTTCACGATGATGTGGATGGTGCCGCCGACGCGGTAGCCGGGCAGGTTCGCCAGGTTCAGCGTCTCGGCCACGACCCCCTGGCCGGCGAAGGCGGCGTCGCCGTGCAGCATCATCGGCATCACCGAGAAGCTCTTTCCGTCGGTGTCGTCCGCCCCCCTGTCGAGCAGGTCCTGCTTGGCCCGGACCAGCCCCTCCAGCACCGGGTCGACGGCTTCCAGGTGCGACGGATTGGCGGTCAGCGACACCGCAATGTCGTTGTCGCCGAACATCTGTAGGTACACACCGGTGGCGCCCAGGTGGTACTTGACGTCACCGGAGCCGTGGGCCTGCGATGGGTTGAGGTTGCCCTCGAACTCGGAAAAGATCTGCGAGTACGGTTTGCCGACGATGTTGGCCAGCACGTTGAGCCGGCCGCGGTGCGGCATCCCGATGACCACCTCGTCCAGGCCGTGCTCGGCGCACTGGTCGATCGCGGCATCCATCAGCGGGATGGTGCTTTCCGCGCCCTCCAGCGAGAACCGCTTCTGCCCAACGTATTTGGTTTGCAGGAACGTCTCGAAGGCCTCTGCGGCGTTGAGCTTGCTCAGGATGTATTTCTGTTGCGCCACGGTCGGCTTGACGTGCTTGGTCTCGACGCGCTCCTCCAGCCATGCCGTCTGCTCGGGGTCGAGGATGTGGGTGTATTCCACGCCGATGTGGCGGCAGTAGGCGTCGCGCAGCAGGCCCAGCACGTCGCGCAGCTTCTTGTATTCGCAACCGGCGAAGCCGTTGACCTTGAACACTCGGTCGAGGTCCCACAGCGTCAGGCCGTGGTTGAGGATTTCCAGGTCGGGGTGGCTGCGGAACCGGCTGCCGTCCAACCGCAGCGGGTCGATGTCGGCCATCAGGTGGCCGCGGTTGCGGTAAGCCGTGATCAGCTCCATCACCCGGGCGTTCTTGTCGACGATCGAGTCCGGGTTGTCGGTGCTCCACCGCACCGGCAGGTACGGGTTGCCCAGTTCGCGGAAGATCTCGTCCCAGAACGCGTCCGAGAGCAGCATCTCGTGGATGGCGCGCAGGAAGTCGCCGGACTCCGCGCCCTGGATGATCCGGTGGTCGTAGGTCGAGGTCAGCGTGATCAGCTTGCCGATGCCCAGCTCGGCGATGCGTTCCTCGCTGGCGCCCTGGAATTCGGCGGGGTATTCCATGGCGCCGACGCCGATGATGGCGCCCTGGCCGCTCATCAGCCGCGGCACCGAGTGCACGGTTCCGATGGTGCCGGGGTTGGTCAGCGAAATCGTCACGCCCGCAAAGTCTTCGGCGGTCAGCTTGCCGTCGCGCGCACGCCGCACGATGTCCTCGTAGGCGGAGACGAATTCCGCGAAGCGCATGGTCTCGCACTTCTTGATGCCGGCCACCACCAGCGAGCGTTTGCCGTCCTTGCCCTGCAGGTCGATCGCCAGCCCGAGGTTGGTGTGTGCCGGCGTGACCGCGGTGGGCTTGCCGTCGATCTCGGCGTAGTGCCGGTTCATGTTCGGGAACTGCTTGATGGCCTGCACCAGCGCGTAGCCCAGCAGGTGGGTGAAGGAGATCTTGCCGCCGCGGGTGCGCTTGAGCTGATTGTTGATGACGATCCGGTTGTCGATCAGCAGCTTGGCCGGAACGGCGCGGACGCTGGTGGCGGTCGGCACGTCGAGCGAGGCGGACATGTTCTTGACGACGGCGGCCGCGGCGCCGCGCAGCGTCTGCAGCTCGTCGCCTTCGGCGGGCGGGGGAGTCGGGGCTTTCGGTCTGGCCGGCGCCGCGGCGGAGGCGCCGTTGCCGTCGCCGCCCGCCGGCGGGGCGGGCGCAGCGGTCTGGGTGGCCGGCTGGGCGGGCTTTGCGGGCGGCGGGCTCGCGGCGGCCTGGCCGTCCCCGGCGCTGGACGCCGGTTCGCCCGTCGACTCGGGGTTGTAGTCAACCAGGAACTCATGCCAGCTCGGATCGACCGACGAGGGGTCATCGCGGAACTTGCGGTACATCTCCTCGACCAGCCATTCGTTTTGCCCGAATGGTGAACTAATGTTGCTCACGACCGCCGTTCGCCTCAATTCCTCTGTCCTGCAAGCGCTTTCGCAGCTGCTGCGTGGCGCCTGTGCGTTTTCCGACCCGGATTGTGGAGCATGTCACACCGCTGGCGATGCTCAACGTTTCCGCCCTATAAAGGCTAACCTTTCGCCGGCGATTCGCCAGGGAGACGGGGGTAGCACCCGATCGCCGTTCGCTAGCCGGCTTCGTGGAACGGCGGCACCAGGTGCAGCGCCCGCGGCCAGCGCACCGGTGGGGCACCGAAGGCCCGGTTGGCGTTGCGGACGATCTTCCTGCCCGCGAAGTAGTTGCCGACACCGCCGACCACGATGCCGATGCCCACCGGCAGCAGTTTGCCGAACATCAGGGCGCCGCGGCGCAGCGTGTACCGCTTGACCCACGACTTGAGCAGCCGCGAGTTCAGCCGCGACATCGACGACAGCGGGACCGCGGCCACGCTCTCGGAGATCCAGCCGCCGTTGGTGCGGGCCGGGCCGAACAGCTGGGTGACCGCCTCCTTGCTGTTGTCGCCGACCAGCACCGACAGCACCAGGGCGCGGCGCCGTTCGCGGTGGTCGGCGGGGATGTCGTGGACAACCGCGACGGCCAACACGAAGAACGCCGTGGCTTCCAGGAACGTCACCGTCTCCGCCGCGGCCGCCGACAGCGCGCTCAACGTGCCGATGCCGGGGATGGTCGCCGCGGCGCCCACCGCCATGCCGCTGGCCGTCACCATGCCCACGTAGCGCTTCTGCAGCTTGGCGAGGATGTCGGCCGGGCCGCTGTTCGGGTGCGCGTTGCGCAGCCGGGTCACATAGGCCTCGGCCGCCGGGCCCTGGATCCGCGAGCTTCGCTCGATGACCTGGGCCAATGCCCGCGAGGACATCTTGGGCCGGCCGTTGGTGGGCGCAGGCGCCTGATCCGCGTGCGACATGCTAAAAATCCGGTTCGAAGACCGCTTCCGTCGGGCCCGCATCTTGCCTCTCCTGCAAATGGCGTCCTACCAGGCTAACGTGCCCGCCGCGCAACGCCGACCGAACATCAAACCTTCTCCCGGTGCACCCCGGATGGAATCCGTGGCTGCCCCGAAGTGCCCCAGCGGCAATAATGCAGGCTGGATGTCTGTGGCGGCCCGGGCCGGTCGAAGCGGGCATCGTCGGGAGCTGAAACGAGGTGGGTAGATGACCACGGCGACGCCTTCGTCGCCCGGGGGGACCGGGCGCGCGGCGCCCAACCCAGCCCACCTCACCAAGCGCTGGAACTTCCTCACCCAGAATTCGCCGCACTCCCAGCGGCCCTGGAACGCGCTTTGGGCGATGATGATCGGCTTCTTCATGATCATGGTCGACTCGACCATCGTCGCCGTCGCGAACCCGACGATCATGACCAAGTTGCACATCGGCTACGACACGGTGATCTGGGTGACCAGCGCCTACCTGCTGGGTTATGCGGTCGTGCTGCTGGTGGCCGGGCGGCTCGGCGACCGATTCGGCACCAAGAACATGTACCTGATCGGCCTGGTGGTGTTCACCGTCGCCTCGGTGTGGTGCGGGCTGTCGGGCAGCGCCGCCATGCTGATCGCGGCCCGGGTCGTGCAGGGCGTGGGCGCGGGGGTGCTCACGCCGCAGACCCTGTCGACGATCACCCGGATCTTCCCGCCGGAGCGGCGCGGCGTGGCGGTGAGCCTGTGGGGCGCCACCGCCGGCGTCGCCAGCCTGGTCGGTCCGCTGGCCGGCGGCGTGCTGGTCGACGGGCTGGGCTGGCAGTGGATCTTCTTCGTCAACGTCCCCATCGGCGTGCTGGGGCTCGCGCTGGCCTACTGGCTGGTCCCGGTGCTGCCCACCCAGTCGCACCGGTTCGACCTGGCGGGGGTGGCGCTGTCGGGTGCGGGGATGTTCCTCATCGTGTTCGGGCTGCAGCAGGGCCAGGCCGCGCATTGGCAACCCTGGATCTGGGCGATGATCGTCGCCGGCATCGGGTT
Organism: Mycobacterium sp. E3339; assembly: GCF_001666915.1. Taxonomy (NCBI): domain Bacteria; kingdom Bacillati; phylum Actinomycetota; class Actinomycetes; order Mycobacteriales; family Mycobacteriaceae; genus Mycobacterium; species Mycobacterium sp. E3339. The sequence goes on from NZ_LZIZ01000196.1 coordinate 11,031, forward strand.
CATGACGGTGTTCGTGTTCTGGCAGTCGATGAACACCGACGAGCCGCTGATTCCCCTGGCGATCTTTCGTGACCGCGACTTCGGGCTGTGCAACGTCGGGGTGGCGATCGTCTCGTTCGCCGCGACGGCGATGATGCTGCCGCTGACGTTCTACGCGCAGGCCGTGTGCGGGCTGTCGCCGACCCGCTCGGCCTTGCTGATCGCGCCGATGGCGATCGCCAACGGCGTGTTCGCGCCGTTCGTCGGCAGGATGGTCGACAAATATCATCCGCGGCCGGTCCTGGGCTTCGGCTTCTCGGTGCTGGCGATCGCCCTGACCTGGCTGGCCTTCGAGATGTCGCCGGCCACGCCGATCTGGCGGCTGGTGCTGCCGTTCTTCGCGACGGGCGTCGGCATGGCGTTCGTGTGGTCGCCGCTGACCGCCACCGCCACCCGGAATCTGCCGCCGCGCCTGGCCGGCGCGGGATCGGCCGTCTACAACTCCGTGCGCCAGCTCGGCGCGGTGCTCGGCAGCGCGGGCATGGCCGCGTTCATGACGTCGCGCATCGGTGCCGAGATGCCGGCGCAGCCGGTATCCGGGGGCGAGGAGACGCCCAGCCTGCAGCTGCCCGAGTTCCTGCGCGACCCGTTCGCGTCCGCCATGTCGCAATCGGTGCTGCTGCCGGCCTTCATCGCGCTGTTCGGCATCATCGCCGCGCTGTTCCTGCTCGGCTTCGCGCGATCGGCCGGGGCCGGTGACCCGCACGGGGCCACCGACGTGGTGGACGACGACTACGACGACGACGAGTACGTCGAATTCATCCTCCTGCGCGAGCCCGAGGCGACCCCCGCGGCGGGGCGCCGAAGCGGCGCCCCGCCGGCGGCCGATCCGCGCCAGCGCCCGGCCCCCGCACGGCGGGGTCCGCGGGCGGTCCCGCTTCGGCCGAGCGAACCAATCGGGTTCGCGCGCAACGGCTCTCATGCCGACGGGCGTCAGCGCTTGCGTCCCGTCACCGAGCTCTCGGCGCGCGCCTACCGGCCCGCACCGCCACCGCAACGGCCGAACGGCCTGCCGCGAGGCACCCGTCGCGATGCCGACGACGAGCCGACCGGTTACGGTCGGCACTCGGCGGGCGGCTAGCGGCCGGTCGTCACGCCGGCTCCGTCAGCGCCAGGAATGCGCCCAGGTCGACCAGGCCCGCCGGCGTGCTGGGCAGGTACTCGGTCAGCGACGCCGACCGCACGATGACTGCCGCGTACTGGGCCCGGCTGATGGCCACGTTGAGCCGATTCCTGTTGAGCAGGAACGAGATTCCCCGCGGCACCACGTCCGCGGAGGAGGCGGTCATCGAGACGAACACCACCGGTGCCTGCCCGCCCTGGAACTTGTCCACGGTGCCCACCCGGACCCCGCCGAGGCCCGCAGCGGCCAACCGTTGGCGCAGGAGTGCCACCTGCGCGTTGTAGGGCGCCAGCACCAACACGTCGGAGGCACTCAGCGGTCGCGTGCCGTGTTCGTCGGTCCAGGGCGCGCCGAGCAGCCGCCCGACCTCGGCGGCGATCGCGTCGGCCTCCTGCGGGCTCTCCGTCGAATTGCCGTGGTGCGCAACGGTCAGCGTGCGCACGCCGGGCGGGTATCCGGCGAGGCGCCGGGCCGCGGTGCAGTCGTGGGATTGCAGCCTGCCTTCATACGACAGCGCGGAGACCGCGGCGCAGACCGCGGGATGCATGCGGTACGAACAGTGCAGGAAGTAGCCGCGCTCGTCCGGCAGGGTGCGCCGACGCTCGACCAGCCAGTCGAGCGCGGAGGTGTCGACCGGGTCGGGGTGGGTGCCCTGGCTCACCTGCGGCAGCTGCTGGGGGTCGCCGAGCAGCAGCAGGTTGGCCGCCGACGGCGCCACAGCGACGGTGTTGGCCAGACAGAATTGGCCGGCCTCGTCGATCACTAGCAGGTCCAGGGCGCCCGGCGGCACCCGGTTGGCGTTGGCGAAATCCCATGCCGTGCCGCCTACTACGCAGCCCGGGGTGCCGGCGATGAACGTGCCGTAGGCGTTGCCGTCGATTTCCTGCCAGCGTGGGGCGCTGTGGCCGTTGCGCTTCTTGGCGACCCGCGCCGGGTCCAGCCCGGCGTCGATCACGCAGTCCAGCAGGTTCTCCACCGTGGCGTGCGATTGCGCGACCACGCCGACGCGCCAGCCGTGATCGGTGGTCAGCCGCCCGATCACGCGCGCGGCGGTGTGCGTCTTGCCGGTGCCCGGCGGCCCGTGCACCGCCAGGTACGACGAGTCCAGGTCCAGCACCGCGGCCGTGATGTCGGTGACGGTGTCGGAGCCTCGCGGCAGGGCGGAGCCGCTTCGCGTGCGGGGCGCGCGGCGCAGCAGGATGTCGAGCGCGGCGCTGTGGGGTAGCCGAGGCAGGCCGGCCGCCACGGCGGCGGCGGTCGCCTCGATCGACTCCCGCAGCGCGGTCGTCGGAATCGGCGGGCCGGGGGTGAGCGCGAACGGCAGCTGGTGAAACGTCTTGCCGTCGTTGCCCACTCGTTCGACGATGGTCACCTCGGTGGGCAGCGCCGGATCGTCGGCCTCGATCACGGTGGCGCGTCCGGCCGCCCGGCGGTCGGGATTGTCGGCCATGCCGGGCGGGGCCGGCGGGTCGTAGAGCGCGAAGACCTCGGCCGTCAGCTCGCCGCGGGCCAGCTCGCCACGCAGCCGCACCCGCCGCTGCGGCTTGCGCGCGCGGGGCGGTGTGTTCCAGTCGACGCTGACCGACGCGTGCTCGGCGAGGAAGACGTCGGTGTCGTCCGCCCATTCCTCGATGGGGAAGTTCAGTCGGTCAAAGTGCGCCCACCAGAACGGCTTATCCTCGCGCCGGTGGTATCCGCGCGCCGCGGCCAGGAGCGCGACCGCCGTCTGTTCGGGCGTGCGCTCGCCCGCCGCGGCATCGCCGGTGAACGCCGACAGGGTCACCGAAAGCCGGTCGCGGTCCTCGACGCTGTTGCCGTCCCGCACGGGCTGGGCGCCGATCGGCACGACGCCGGATTCGTAGGCGCGCAACATCAACCAGTTGCGCAGTTCCTGCGTCGAGCGGCAGTCGTAGTGGTTGTAGTCCTCGATCTCCTTGAGCACGGACGCGGCCTCGTCGCTGCGGCCGTCCGCCCGCAGTTCGCAATAGCGGGCGTAGGAGGTGATCGAACCGGTGGCCGTGGTGACGTCGCCCGCCCGCAACTGCGCGCCCATGTAGAGCGGTTCGAGCGCCTTGAGGCTGAACGACTCCGCGCCCACTCGAATGCTCTTGCGCACCAAAGGGTAAAGGTCGACCAGCGTCCCGCTGCGCAGCAGCTCGTCGACCTGATCCTCGCCGACGCCGTAGCGGCCGGCGAGCCGCAACAACGCCGTCTTCTCGTACGGCGCGTAGTGGTAGATGTGCATGTTCGGCCGGCGCTTGCGCCGCTTGGCCACCATCGCCAGGAAATCGGTCAGGGCCTTGCGTTCGTCCGCCCGGTCGTGCGCCCACAACGGGCGAAAGGCGCCGGCCGGCCCCGCTTCCAAAACGCCGAACAGGTATTCCAACCCCCATTCCCGCCCGTCGACGGTCCACAGCGGGTCGCCCTCGAAGTCGAAGAACAAGTCGCCCGGATCCGGCTCGGGGAGCAGCGTCAGCGGCTGCGGATCGACGATCTCGTAGTGCGGTGTTCCGGTTTCGCGTTGGCGGACTTGGAGTTTCGCCTGGGCGGTCAATTTGCCGAGCGCGCTCGGCGCCAGGTCTCCCACGGTGCCGGTGTGCCGGGCCAGCTCGGCCACCGTGACGATTCCGGCGTCGATCAGCTTGTCGCGCTGGGCCACTCGCATGCCGGCCACCAGCAGCAGGTCATCGTGGGCCTGCAACTGCTCGGTGCACAGGGGGCAACGGAAACATGCGCCCACGCCTTCGTCGTCCCAGCGCACCGCGGCGCCGCCGGCGTGGTGCTCATCGAGGAGCCGCTGCAGCCGCGCGCGCTGGGAGCGGTAGACGGGAATTAGATCGTGCACGCGGTAGCGCGCGGCCGTGCCGTCGCCCAGGTGCAGTTCGGCCTCGGGCGCCACCGGGACACCCGAGGCGCCCAGCGCGTCGGCGTAGGCGGCCAGCTGCAACAACGCGGTGACGTTGGCCGAGCGGGCCAGCTTGGTGTCGACGACCCGGTAGCGCCTGTCGTCGCGCACCAGAAAGTCGGCGAAGCCGACGAAGCGCCCGTCGAACATGGCGGCCTGGTAGACGGCGGGCGCGCCGGCGGCGATGGCCTTTCGGGTCGCCTCGGCCGCCGCCGCGAGGCCGGCGGGCGTGTAGGCCGGGCGGCCGATGATCGCGAGCCCGTCGCCGTACTGGGCACGCAGCCGGTCCAATTCGCGTCGCTCGTGCTCGTTTCCGAGCATCGCGGTGCGGGCGAGAAGGTCGTCCTCGGCGGTGGCGACGGACCCCCGGCCGAGCTTCGCGTCGAAATCCCGCAGCAGGGCGTACTCGCATCGCGCGGCGGCGGCGAGATCCGACGCGCTGTAGACGATGCAGTCGCCGGTGACGAACACAGCAGCAACTGTAGGGGAGGGGACCGACGCAAAGGCGGCTCCGGCTAGCGACCCGGGGCGTTGCCGATCAGCTCGACGAAATTGCCGTTCCAGTGGAACCGGACGTCGGTGGTCAACCCGTTGATGCCGCTCGGGTAGGTCAGCGCCACCGTGTCGCCGGTGGTCTGCGCCGGGTCGACGCCGTTGAACCCGTAGGTGTCGGGCACCCCTTGCGGGATGAACTGCCCGAGATGGAACAGCACCGCGCGGGTCGTCGGGTTCACGGCGTTGGTGTTGGCCTTGATAATCACCGCGGACAGCTGGGCGCACTGGTTGTAGTTGCCGGCCAGCGGTTCCGGGTTCCAGGGTTGCTGGCTGCGCGGGTCGCGCGGCAACTCGGAGACCGCCTTGGCGATGACGGGCGACGCGAGGTTGACCGCGCACGGGTCGGCCGGCGCGGCGACGCTGCCGGGCGGTGCGGCGGCGGACGGCTGGGCCGGGGCGGTGATGGACGGGGTCTCGCTGGTCGTCGTGGCCTGCGGCGTCTTCGCGACGGTGGAGTCTCCCGAACCACAGGCGGTCAACGTCATGGCGATCAACGCGACGGCGGCCGAGCCGGTCAGTGGCTCGGTACGGCAAGGTAGCGACCACACATCGCGCACCGTACCGTCATCGCGCGCCCGGGTGTGCCAGGCATGGCCGGGGCTCGCGCAACTGTGCCGATGATCACCCGAGCCTGACCACTAGACCTCGATGGTGGTGACCCGCAGCGCTCGGCTCCGCCGAGTTCGCGGTCACCACTAGACTCCATGGACGATGAACCACCCGGACAGCTCGCCCGAGGCTGCCTCTACGACCTTTGCCGACCTGCAGATCCACCCCGCCGTCCTGCGGGCGATCGGCGACGTCGGCTACGAGTCGCCCACCGGCATCCAGGCCGCGACGATTCCGGCGCTGATGGCGGGCTCCGACGTCGTCGGGCTGGCGCAGACCGGCACCGGCAAGACGGCGGCGTTCGCCATCCCGATCCTGTCCAAGATCGACGTCACCAGCACCGCGACCCAGGCGCTGGTGTTGGCGCCCACCCGGGAGCTGGCGCTGCAGGTGGCCGAGGCGTTCAGCCGCTACGGGGCGCACCTGCCGAAGATCAACGTGCTGCCGATCTACGGCGGCTCGTCGTACAGCGTGCAACTGGCCGGGCTACGGCGCGGCGCCCAAGTCGTGGTCGGCACGCCCGGCCGGGTGATCGACCACCTCGAGCGCGGGACGCTGGACCTGTCCCGGGTGGACTACCTGGTGCTCGACGAGGCCGACGAGATGCTCACCATGGGTTTCGCCGAAGACGTCGAACGCATCCTGGCCGACACCCCGGAGTACAAACAGGTCGCCCTCTTCTCGGCGACCATGCCGCCGGCGATCCGCAAGCTTACCACCAAATACCTGCACGACCCGTTCGAGGTCACCACCAAGGCCAAAACCACCACGGCCGAGAACATTTCGCAGCGCTATATCCAGGTCGCCGGCCCGCGCAAGATGGACGCGCTGACCCGGGTGCTCGAAGTGGAACCGTTCGAGGCGATGATCGTCTTCGTGCGCACCAAGCAGGCCACCGAGGAGGTCGCCGAAAGGCTGCGCGCCCGAGGGTTTTCCGCGGCCGCCATCAACGGCGACATCCCGCAGGGCCAACGGGAGCGGACCATCGCCGCGCTGCGCGACGGCGGCATCGACATCCTGGTCGCCACCGACGTGGCCGCGCGCGGGCTGGACGTCGAGCGGATATCGCACGTGCTCAACTACGACATCCCGCACGACACCGAGTCCTACGTGCATCGCATCGGCCGCACGGGCCGGGCGGGGCGGTCGGGAACCGCGCTGTTGTTCGTCTCTCCGCGAGAACGCCACCTGCTCAAGGCGATCGAGAAGGCGACGCGGCAGACGCTCACCGAGGCCGAGCTACCCACCGTCGAGGACGTCAACGCCCAACGAATGGCCAAGTTCGCCGATTCCATCACCGCAGCGCTGGGCCGCCCGGGCATCGACCTGTTCCGCAAGCTGGTCGAGGATTACGAACGCGAGCACGACGTGCCGCTGGCCGACATCGCCGCGGCGCTGGCGTTGCAGTCCCGCGACGGCGAAGAGTTCTTGATGGCGCCCGAGCCGCCGCGCGAACGACGCGAGCGGCACACCGAACGCCGGGAGCGTACCGAAAGGCCAAGGCAGGACCGGTCTTTCGCCACCTACCGCATCGCGGTGGGCAAGCGCCACAAGATCGGCCCTGGCGCGATCGTGGGCGCCATCGCCAACGAGGGCGGCCTGCATCGCAGCGATTTCGGCCACATCGCGATCGGGCCCGACTTCTCGCTGGTGGAATTGCCGGCCAAGCTGGGAAAGTCGACGCTGAAAAAGCTCGAGCACACCCGCATCTCGGGGGTGCTGATCAACCTCCAGCCGGACCGGTCTTCGACCAAGCCCCGCGGCCGGGACGGTGGGAAGCCGCGCAGGAAACACACCGGATGACCCTGTCCGAAGAGCAGGACGCCCAGGGCGGACTCGAGCAGACCGCACACGTCGACCGCGTCGCGGCGCTGACCGGCATCCGCGCCGTCGCGGCCCTCCTCGTCGTCGGCACCCACGCGGCCTACACCACCGGCAAGTACACGCACGGGTATTGGGGGCTGGTGGGTTCCCGGATGGAGATCGGGGTGCCGATCTTCTTCGTGCTGTCCGGCTTCCTGCTGTTTCGTCCGTGGGTGAAGTCCGCCGCGACGGGCGCGCCGGGGCCGTCGGTGAGTCGCTATGCGTGGCACCGGGTTCGGCGGATCATGCCGGCCTACGTCATCACGGTGCTGTTCGCCTACGTGCTGTATCACTTCCGCGAAGCGGGACCCAACCCGGGGCACACGTGGCTGGGCCTGGCGCGCAACCTGACGCTGACGCAGATCTACTGCAACGGCTACCTGGGCAAGTATCTGCATCAGGGCCTGACCCAGATGTGGAGCCTCGCGGTGGAAGCGTCCTTCTACGTGATCCTTCCGGTGTTGGCCTACGTGCTGTTGGTGTGGGTCTGCCGGCGGCAATGGCAGCCGAGACTGCTGCTGGGCGCGCTGGCCGCGATGACGCTGATCAGCCCGGCCTGGCTGGTGCTCGTACACACCGACCACTGGTTTCCCGACGGCGCACGGCTGTGGCTGCCCACCTACCTGGCCTGGTTCCTCGCCGGGATGCTGCTGGCGGTGCTGCAGGCGATGAACGTGCGCGGGTACGCCTTCGTGGCCATACCGCTGGCCATCGTCTGCTACTTCATCGTGTCGACTCCGATCGCCGGCGCGCCCACCACATCGCCGGCCACGCTGAGCGAGGCCTTGTTCAAAACCTGCTTCTACGCGGTGATCGCCGCGCTCGCGGTGGCGCCGCTGGCGTTGGGCGATCAGGGCTGGTACTACCGGCTGCTGGCCACCCGGCCGTTGGTGTGGCTGGGGGAGATCTCCTACGAGATCTTCCTGATCCACCTGATCACTATGGAATTCGCGATGGTCTACATCGTGCGCGCGCACGTCTACACCGGCCCGATGCTGAACCTGTTCCTCGCGACGCTGGTGCTGACCATCCCGCTGGCCTGGCTGCTGCACCGCTTCACCCGCGTGCGGACCTGAGCCGACGCGGCGCCTACCGGCGGGCGGAAACCGGCGTCACGATCGGGACGACGAACTCCTCGATCATCGCCCGCTCGTCGGCCTCGTCACGGCCCGGGAACTGCAGCAGCGAGGTGATCACGCGCACCACCCAGCGCGCCCGGCGCTCCACGGCGGCGGGGTCTTCGGGCCCGAGCGAGCCGACGAACGCGGCCGCCAGGGCGGTGATCACCTCGGACTGCCCGGCCACCTCGGCGCCGATCGGCGGCCGGGTGACGGCGAACCACGCCGCCAGCGCGCGGCTGTCGCGCACCATCCGCAGCGTGGCGGTGATGCTGGCGACCAGCCGCTCGCGGGGATCGTCGACGCCGCCGATCTGCTCCTTGATCGCGCGGCTGAGCCGACGCGTTTCCCGGTGCACGTAGGCGGTCCGCAGCGCCTCGCGGTTCTCGAAGTACCGGTACAGCGTCGCGCGGGAACACCCTGCCGCCCTGGCGATTTCGTTCATGCCGATCGAGGCCTGGTCGCGCTCGGTGTAGAGCCGCTCGGCCGCGTCGAGGATCCGGTCGGCGGCCGCTTCGCTGCGGTGCGCGCCCAGCCAGTCGGTGGGCATCAGGACCGCACCCGGATCGGCACCGACAGCGGGCGCCGCACATAGCTTCCGCCCGACCAGACGATCGCGGACTCGTCGACCTCGAAATCCGGGCAGCGGGTGAGCAGTTCGGTCAGCGCGACCCGGGATTGCATCCGCGCCGCCGCGGCGCCCAGGCAATGGTGCGCGCCGTGGCTGAAGGTCAGGATGTTGCGGGGGCGGCGGGTGACGTCGAGTTCGCCGGCGTCCGGTCCATACTGGCGCTCGTCCCGGTTGGCCGACCCGTACAGCAGCAGCACCTTGCGCCCGGCGGGAATGGTGGTGTCGCCGATCGTCACGTCGCGGGTGGTCGTGCGGGCCAGCCCCTGCACCGGCGAGGTCAGCCGCAGCAGTTCCTCCACCGCGTCGGGGATCAGTCGCAGGTCGTCGGCAAGCAGCCGCCGCTGATCGGGGCGCTGGTGCAGCAAAGGCATTGAGCCGCCGAGCATTCCGGTGGTGGTGTCGTTACCGCCGGTCACCATGGTGAACGTGAACGCCAGCACCGACAGCGTGCCGGCGATGTCTCCGTCGGCGCCCACCCCGGCGGCGACCAGGTGCGAAATGGTGTCGTCCTCGGGCTCGGACCGACGGCGCTCGATCAGGCCGGTGAAGTAGGCCATCATCGACCCGACCGCGTCACCGACCGTTTCCAGCGCCCCGGCCAGGCCGCTGTCGCTGGTGTTCGCCGCGACGATCACGTCCGTCCACCAGTCGAATTGCGCCCGGTCGGGTTCGGGGACGCCGAGGTAGTGCGCCACCACCATCGAGGGCAGCGGCTTGAACAGCTCGGCGACGATGTCGCCCCCGCCGTTCGCGCGCAACCCCTCGATGCGCTCGACGACGAAGTCTCGGACCTTGGGCTCGACCGCCTCCACCTGTCGTGGCGTGAAGCCGCGTGAGACGAGTTTGCGAAATTCGGTGTGTACCGGGGGATCCTGCATCACAAACGGTGGGTTGTCTTGCAGGCCAATCATTTCCAGGTCGCCGTAGTTGACCGTCAGCCCCTGCGCGGAGGAGAAGGTCTCATGGTCGCGCGCCGCGGCCCACACGTCGGCGTGCCGGGACAGCACGTAGTAGTCGTGGTCGGGCCGGTTGGCCGGCACGACATGGTGCACCGGATCGTGGTCGCGCAGCGCGCGGTACATCGGCCAGGGGTTCGGCCACGTGTCGGCGGTGGCCAGCTCGAACGCGACGGGCGCGTGGTGAGACATAACCGCAGCCATGTCTCATTCGTACGACAACATGCGCTAGATGTCAAACGGCCGGTCGCCAAAGCCCGGCCCGCGGGCCTTCCAGCGCACCGGGAACTAGATGCCAGACCCCGGGTTGAGGATGCCCTGCGGGTCGAGGGCCTGCTTGATGCGCCGGTTGAGATCCATCACCTCGGGCCCGAGGTAGCCGGCCAGCCACGGCCGCTTGAGCCGGCCGACGCCGTGCTCGCCGGTGATCGTCCCGCCGAGCCCGACGGCGAGGTCCATGATCTCGCCGAAGGCGAGGTGGGCCCGCTCTGTCATCGCGGCATCCGCGGGGTCGTACACGATCAGCGGGTGCGTGTTGCCGTCGCCGGCGTGCGCGATCACCGAGATCGTCAGGTCCCGCTCGGCGGCGATGCGAGCGATGCCGGTGACCAGCGCGCCCAGCGCCGGCAGCGGCACCCCGACGTCCTCGAGCAGCAGCGACCCCTTCGCCTCCACCGCGGGGATGCAGAACCGGCGGGCGGCGACGAACGCCTCGCCCTCGTCGGGATCGTCGGTCGAAAACACCTCCGTCGCACCGCTTTCCGCGAACACCGCGGCCATGATGGCGGCATCCTCGCTGCCGGCCCGCCCGCGCTCGTCCGACCCGGCGACCAGCATGGCGGCCGCCCCGCGGTCCAGGTCCATGCGCAGGGTGTCCTCGACGGCGTTGATCGCCACCGAATCCATGAACTCCAGCATCGAGGGTCGCAGCCGCGCGGTGACCCCGAGCACCGCCTCGACGGCCGCGTCGACCGTGGCGAAGCCGGCCACCACGATGCTCGACGCGTTCTGCTTGGGCACCAGCCGCAGCGTGACCTCGGTGACGACGCCCAGCGTGCCCTCGCTGCCGACGAACAGCTTCGTGAGGCTAAGGCCTGCAACGTCTTTCAAGCGCGGGCCGCCGAGCCGCACCGCCGTGCCGTCGGCCAGCACCACCTGCATGCCCAGCACGTAGTCGGTGGTGACGCCGTACTTCACGCAACACAGGCCGCCGGCGTTGGTGGCGATGTTGCCGCCGATGCTGCAGATCTCGAACGACGACGGATCGGGCGGATACCACAGGCCGTGCTCGGCGACCGCCTGCTTCACCTCCGCGTTGAACAGCCCGGGCTGGCACACCGCGGTGCGGGTCACCGGGTCGACGGTGATGTCGCGCATCTTCTCCGTCGACAGCACGATGCCGTTGTCCAGCGCGGTGGCCCCGCCGGACAGGCCGCTGCCGGCGCCCCGGGTCACCACCGGGACCCCGTGCGCGGACGCCCAGCGCAACACGGTCTGCACGTCCTCGGTGTGCCGCGGCCGCACCACCGCCAGCGGTTTGCCGGCCGACGGATCGAAGGCGCGGTCCTGGCGGTAGCCCTCGGTCACGGCCGGGTCGGTGACGACCATCCCGTCGGGCAGGCCGGCAATCAGCTCGGCCAGGACGTCAGCACTCACGACCCGATCCTACGGGCCCGTCCGCGCTGTACAGTTGACCGATCCTGGAAGGGGCACGGTGTTCGGACGCAAAGATCTCAGCAAAGTCGGCACCCGTGCGTTCGCGGACGTCCTGGCCGCCGAGCAGTCGGCGATCTCGGTCACCGTGGGCAACCCGAACCTGGTCAACGACACCGAGGTTCGCTGGAAGCTGCTGCTGCGGGTCACGCCCGAGGGCGAAGCGCCGTTCGAGGCCAGCGTCACCGCGCTGCTACCTCAGCTGAGCCCGCCGCGGCCGGGTCTGAGGCTGGCGGTGTTGTTCGACCCGAAGGACCACAGCCGCGTGCAGCTCGACCACCGGCCGGTCGCCACGGCCGACGCGGCCATCGACGCCGTGACGGCGGCCCGCCCCGACCTGGCGGGCGCCCAGGTCATGGGCATGCCGATGACCGACGTCATCCGCCGAGCCATCGCCGACCCCGCCGCCTTCCGCGACGAGATGATGCGCCGCGGCGCCGAGATGCAACAGCAGGCGCTCGGCGCGATGCAGGCGGCGCAGGCCCACCAGAGTGCGGACCCGGTCGATCGGCTCGAGAGGCTGGCCGCGCTGAAGGACCGCGGACTGCTCACCGACGAGGAATTCGAGCAGCAGAAGCGCAAGATCCTCGGCGAGTGACGGATCACCGCGGGGAATCCGCGGCGACTTCCGGCGCGCGGTCCAGCTCCCGCAGCGACGGCAGGCCGCAGGCGATGAGGCCGACCAGCAGGATCGGCACCGCCAACGCCAGGAACGTGGCCCGCAGCCCGGCGGCGTCGGCCAGCGGACCCGCCACCAGCAACCCCAACGGCCCGGCGGCGTACATCAGGCCGGTCATCACGCCCACCACCCGGCCGCGCAGATGCTGCGGGGCCCGGGTCTGCATGACGTAGTTGTAGATGGGCTGGATCGGCCCGTAGACCAGGCCAGTGACCCCGCAGAGCACCAGGATGACCGGCAACGGCGGCAGGAACGCGATGCCGACCGTCGCCGCGCCGAAGGTCAGTGTCGCGGTCAGCACCGCCGTGCGTCGCCGGGTGTGTTTCGACAGTGCCGCGTAGCCGAGCGCGCCCGCCACGCCGCCGACCCCGAGCGCCATCAGCGCCCAACCCAGCTGCGCCGGTTGGTGGTGGTCGGAAAAGTATTTGGGAAACAGCACGCTTTCCATCGGCAGGTACAGCGCGGTCACGACCAGGTCGATCAGGCCCAGCGTGCGCAGCACTCGCAGGTTCCAGACGAATCGCAGGCCCTCGGCGATGCCGGACACCAACCCCTCGGGCCGGGTCGCGTGGTGTGGCCTGCCGGCGCCCTCGAGCCGCAGCACCGCGACCGCCAGGAAGGACAGCCCGAACAGCCCGGCGGTCACCCACATCGTGTTGATGCCGCCCACTGTGGCGATCATCAGACCGCCGATGCCCGGGCCGACGATGTACGCGAGGTTGAGAATCGCCTCGTAGATGCTGTTGGTGCGGTCCAGTGACCAGCCGGCGCGGGCGGCGGCCTCCGGCAGCATCGACTGGCGCGCCGTCGTGCCGGCCGGGTCGAAAGCGGCGGCGAGAAACGCCAGCACGGCCAGCTCGACCAGGTTGATCGCGGCCGACCCGAAAAACCAGGCGGTCAGCGGCACGGCGGCCACCGCCGCGCAGGACAGCGCATCGGAGACCAGCGAGACCCGGCGGCGCCCGAAGTAGTCCACCGCGGTGCCGGCGACCAGCGTGGCGACCACCAGCGGGAGCGTCATGCAGGCGGCCACGATCGACGCGTCCTTGGCGCTGTCGTGGTGCTGCAGCGCCAGCCACGGGAACGCGACGATCGAGATGCCGGTACCCGCAGTCGCCGTCAGCGTGGCGAACAGGATGAGGAACGTCGGGCCGCCGCTTTTCATGGGATATCGCGGCTGAATCTAGCGCCAAGGCGGTATTGGCGGCGACCGATTTTTTCCGGCTACTGCAGGATGTTCATGTGCTCGCCCACCCTCGTACCGGTCAGGCCTTCGATTCCCCGGTGGTTCCCGGCAGCGGATGGCCGGGGGATCCGGCCACCCCGCGGACCCCGGTGGCGGCCGACGCGGCACAGGTCGCCGCGCTGGCGCCGAACGTGGCGTCGATCGCCGAACTCGACGCCCTGATCAGCGTGTGCCGGGCCTGCCCGCGGCTGGTCGACTGGCGCGAGGACGTGGCCGTGCTGAAACGCCGCGCCTTCGCCGACCAGCCGTATTGGGGCCGGCCGGTGCCCGGCTGGGGGTCCGAGCGGCCCCGGCTGCTGATTGTGGGGCTGGCGCCCGCCGCGCACGGCGCCAACCGCACCGGGCGCATGTTCACCGGCGACCGGTCCGGCGACCAGCTCTACGCGGCGCTGTACCGGGCCGGGCTGGTGAACCAACCGACCAGCGTGGACGCCGCGGATGGGTTGCGGGCCAACCGGGTTCGCATCGCGGCGCCGGTGCGGTGCGCGCCGCCGGCCAACGCCCCGACGCCGGCGGAGCGGGACACCTGCTGGCCCTGGCTTCAGGCCGAATGGCGGCTGGTGGCCGAGCACGTGCGGACGATCGTCGCGTTGGGCGGCTTCGCCTGGCAAATCGCGCTGCGGCTGCCGGGCGCGACCGCGATGCGCAAGCCGCGGTTCGGCCACGGGGTGGTGGCGCAATTCGCGCCCGGTGTGCGGCTCCTCGGCTGCTACCACCCCAGCCAGCAAAACATGTTTACCGGTAGGTTGACACCAGCAATGCTCGACGACGTGTTCCGCGACGCAAAGAGGCTGGCAGGTATCAAGTGACCGACGTTCTGATTTCCGGCGCCAGTGTGGCCGGTGCGACGGCGGCTTATTGGCTTGGACGGCATGGCTATTCGGTCACCGTGGTGGAGCGCCACGCCGGGCCGCGGCCGGGCGGTCAGGCGATCGACGTGCGCGGGCCCGCGCTGGGGGTGCTGGAACGCATGGGCCTGCTGGCCGCCGCCCAGAAGCGCAAGACGCAAATTCGGGGCGCTTCCGTCGTCGACCGCGACGGCAACGAACTGTCCCGCGACACGGAGTCCACCCCTACCGGAGGGCTCATCGACAACCCCGATATCGAGCTGCTGCGGGATGATCTGGTCGAATTGCTTTACGGCGCAAGCCAATGGACGGCCGAATACATCTTCGACGACACCATCACGGAGTTGGACGACGACGGCGAGGCCGTCAATGTCACCTTCGAACGCGCCCCCGCGCGCAGCTTCGGCTTGGTCATCGGTGCCGACGGATTGCACTCCAACGTGCGCCGGTTGGTGTTCGGCCCCGAGGAGCAGTTCATCGAGCGGCTGGGCACTCACGCGGCGATCTTCACGGTGCCCAATTTCCTCGACCTGGACCACTGGCAAACCTGGCATTACGGGGACGCCACCATGGCCGGGATCTACAGCGCGCGCAACAACACCGAGGCGCGGGCCATGCTCGGCTTCATGGACGCCGACCTGCGGATCGACTACCGCGACACCGCGGCGCAGTTCGCCGAGCTGGAACGGCGGATGGCCGACGACGGGTGGGTGCGTCCCCAGCTGCTGGAATACATGCGCAGCGCCCCCGATTTCTACTTCGACGAGATGTCGCAGATCAAAATGGATCGCTGGTCCAAGGGCAGGGTCGCGCTGGTCGGCGACGCCGGATACTGCTGCTCGCCGTTGTCGGGCCAGGGCACCAGCGTCGCCCTGCTGGGCGCCTACATTCTCGCCGGCGAGCTGGCGGCCGCGGGTGACGACTACGAACTCGGGTTCGCCAACTACCACAAGGAGTTCAACGACTACGTCAAGCGCAACCAGTGGCTGGTGGTCGACAACATCCCGGGCGGGGCGCCGATACCGCAGGAGGTCTTCGACCGCATCGTCAGCTCGATAACCCTCAAGGACTACTGACAGCCCTTCGGCCGAGCAGACGCAAAATCACCCGCCACGCCGCGCGGGCGTGCGATTTTGTGTCTGCTCGCGCCACCGAGCCGGGAACGTTCGCGAGCCGAAGGGCGTTGACGCCAACGTGCGACTTTCCGTCCTTGATCTGGTCCCGGTGCGCACGGACCAGACGACCGCCGACGCGCTCGCGGCGACCGTGCAGCTGGCGCAGGCCGCGGATCGGCTGGGTTTCACGCGGTACTGGGTCGCCGAGCACCACAACATGCCGTCCGTCGGCGCCACCAGCCCGCCGGTGCTGATCGCCTACCTGGCCGCGCAGACCACGCAGCTGCGGCTGGGGTCCGGCGGTGTGATGCTGCCCAATCACGCGCCGCTGGCGGTGGCCGAGCAGTTCGCGCTGCTGGAGGCCGCCGCCCCCGGCCGCATCGACCTGGGCATCGGCCGGGCGCCCGGCTCCGACCCCGTCACGTCGTACGCCTTGCGGGGGAGTCGCGGCGACGAAGACATCGAGCGCTTCCCCGATTACCTCGACGACGTCGCGGCGCTGATGAGCGCGCGCGGCGTGGTGGTGCCGCTGCGCTCGGGGGACTACCGGCTCAAGGCCACCCCGGCGGCGGCCGGCGAGCCGCGGCTGTGGCTGCTGGGCTCGTCGATGTACTCGGCGCACCTGGCCGCCGCCAAGGGGCTGCCGTATGTGTTCGCACATCACTTCTCCGGCAACGGAACCGAGGAAGCCCTCGAGGTCTACCGGTCCCGGTTCAAGCCGAGCGCCGTCGCGACCGAGCCGGTGACATTCCTTACCGTCAACGCCGCCGTGGCCGAAACCCGGGACGAGGCAACGGCTTTGATGTTGCCGAACCTGCAGATCATGGCGAAGCTGCGCACCGGCCAGCCCCTCGGGCCGGTGCCGCTGGTCGAGGAGGTGCAAGGCGCGGAGCTGACGCCGCAGCAACAGCACATCGTGGAAAGCGGGCTGCGACGCGCGGTCCTGGGCACGCCGGCCGAGGCCGCCGAACAGCTGCGGGCCCTTGCGCAGCGGTTCGACGTCGACGAGGTGATGGTCAACCCGGTCGCCTCGGCTCGCCGCGGCACCGACCCGGCCACCGGGCCGGCGCGGGTGGCGACCCTGGAATTGCTGGCCAAGGAACTGTTCTAGTCCGTCACGGCGGACCGGTCGGGATCGACATCCTCGGCGGCCGCCATCCGGCCGGTGATCCAACGCCGCAGCTCGTCCGGTGGCAGCGGCGGACTGTGCACGAAGCCCTGGGTGATGATGCGGCCGTAACGTCGCAGCGCGCGCAGCGTGGCCTCGTCCTCGACCCCCTCGGCGACCAGATCGGCGCCCAGGTTCTGCGCCAGGTCCACGGTGGACTCGACGATGGCGACCGATCGGGGGTCCTGCGCCAGCCGCGCCACGAATCGCCGGTCCAGCTTGAGCTCGTCGACCGACACGTCCTGCAGGCGGGCCAGCGACGACCATCCGGTGCCGTAGTCGTCCACCGAAATGCGAACCCCGAGAACCTGCAGGGCGGCGACGGTGTTGCGGGAGCGATCCGAGTCGACCAGGGCGCTCTCGGTGATCTCGATGATCAGTGCGTCGGCCGGCAAACCGTGAGTGCGCAGCAGCCGTTCGATGGTGACCGCGAGGTCGAGGTCGAGCAGGTTGGTCGTCGACAGGTTGACCGCGACCGCCAGCGGGATCCCCCCGTCGCGCCAGGACCGAATCTGCTCGAGCGTGAGGTTGATGGTGCGGTTGGCGACCGTGCGCATCAGGCCGGCGCGTTCGGCGGTCGGCAGGAATTCCTCGGGCAACAGCAGGCCGCGGGTCGGGTGTTGCCAGCGCAGCAGCGCCTCGACGCTGTGAACGCTCCCGTCGGCCGCGTTGACCTTGGGCTGGTAATGCACCGTCAGTTGGTCGCCGTCGATGAGCGCGGCGCGCAGCTCGCGAACCAGGTTGGGATCGTGGTCGCGATCCATCTCGAAGGAGGACTCGTACACCGCGATCTTGCTGATCGCGGACTTGGCGTGCGGGATCGCCGCCTCGGCGCGATTCAACAGCTCCTGCGGATGGTCGCAATGGTCGGGGTACAGCGTGATCGCGATGCAGGCTTCAATCTGCACACTGATCGCGTCCAACTCGAACGGGATGCTCATGCCTTCGAGCAGCCGGCCCGCCTGGCCGCGCGCGGCGGCCAGGTCCGACCCCTCGCCCAGCAGGATCGCGAATTCTTCGTCGCTCACCCGCGCGAGCAGATCGTCGCGACGGGCGTTGTGCGTGAGTCGGTTTGCGATGTGCCACAGCAGCTCGTCACCGAAGTGGCGGCCGACGGAGTCGTTGATCTCCCGGAGCCGGTGCAGGTTCAGCAACAGCAGCGCGCGGCGCGACGACGCCTTGCCCGGCGACGCCGACGCCGACAGCGCGGTCAGGGCGGTCGCCAGCGAGCGACGATTGGGCAGGGCGGTCAACTGGTCCGTCATGGCCTGCTTGTGGCTTTCGGCCAGCAGGCTGACGTCCCGGAAAGTCACCGAGAACCGCGCGGCGACCGCGACGAGGCTCAGCGCGGCCAGGGTCGAGGCGAGCCGCGAATTGTGCCCCAGGACCGCGACGCCTAGCGCGACGACGGTGCACGTCACCGGCACCGCGTAGGAGGCGAGGCCGCGCCGCGGCGTCGGCGCCGCCGACGACCAGCGCGCCCAGCTGGCGATCGCCACCAGCAGCGACGACGCCGGCCAGAGCGCGTCCAGCGTGGTGCCCACCCGGTACGAGCCCGCCGAAGTCTCGAAGAGGTAGGCGGTGTCCGCGATCGCGAAACCCACCAGCCCGGCGACGAGGAAGGCCCAGCGAAATTCGTTGCGCCAGCCCAAAAGTGGCAGCATGCCGACGGCCAGGGCCAGCAGCACCAGATCACCCCACGGATAGATCAGACCCACCAGCACGGTCGCCGGCACCCGGGCCGCGTCGGCGTGCATGGGTCCGGCCCGCAGCGCCGCCCCCACGGCCGCCACGGCCAACGCGCAGACCAGGGAATCGAGGCGGATGGGCATCGGCACCCGTCGCAGGTGCGATCGCATCAGCAGCAAGATGCCGGCGAAGACGAACGGATAGAACGCCAGGTATTCCGGGTCCGCGACCGACGGGGATTTGCCGTTGGGCACCCACACCGCGTAGACGACGTCACCGAGCGCCGAAACTGCCATGCCGGCGGCGATCAGCGACCACGCGAGCCGGTCGGCCCTGAGTCGGTACGCGCGGACGGCGATCAGCGCGGCCGCCAGCAGGTTCAACGCCGAATACAGGGATTTGGCGAAGAAGACGCTGTGGCTGGCGTTCGGGAAGAGGAGGCTGGTCACGGTGAACGAGACGACACCAATTGCCAAGACGGCCAAGGCAATCCGGATCGGCGTCGGTGGCCACCGAATGCCGTCGATAGTGTCGGGCGGTTGCGCCGGTCTTGGCGTCGCCACCTCGACGACCCGCCTGAGCGCCGGCTCGGTCCCGGCCTCCGCGAGCCCGGCCGCCCCCTCGGCCGGTTCGGTGTTCTGGGCCGTCGCGAACGAGTACGCGAGCGGAAGGTCGGGCACGAAGCTGCGAACGCATTGCCCGCCTTCGCGTTTCGCCGTGTACATGGCCAGGTCCGCGTGGCGCAGCAGTTGTTCGACGTTGCAGTCCGTCCCGGCGGCGGCCACCGTGAAGCCGACGCTGGGTCGCACCGGGATCGGGACGCCGTCGATCACGATCGGGCTGTCGAACGCCTTGAGCACTCGTTCCGCCGCGGCCTGCGACTCCTCGACGGAACCCTCCAACAGCGCGGCGAATTCGTCGCCGCCGAGGCGAGCGGTGACGCACTCGCCGTCCAGGACGGCGGTGAGCCGCCCGGCGACCTGAACCAGCAATTCGTCGCCGGCCGGATGGCCGAGGGCGTCGTTGACCGATTTGAAGTCGTCAAGGTCCAGGCTCAACACCCCGATGGGCGCGGGCTCCCGACTCCGGCGGGCGACGGCCTCTTCCAGCCGCTGCAAGAAATAGGCGCGATTGGCCAGACCCGTCAGGCTGTCGCGAAACGCCTCCCGCGCGACCTCGGCCAACAGGCTCTGGTTCTCCCTCAACACCACGAGCTGCCGCGCGAGCACCGCAGCCACCAGAACCCCGAGCGCGAACAGCAACGGCCCGTGCGCCATGTAGCCCACCGCGCGGCCCAAGCCGACCCCGGAGGCCAGCAGCAGGGGCAGGTAGGGCAACCACAGGCGGGTTCGCGACCGGATCTCCTCGGCGCGCGACGTCGGCAGCGGCGACTCATTGACGCTGGCCAGCGCGGCCATCGCGATCATTCCCAACCCGACGACCCGGCCCAGGTCGACCAGGTCGCTGACCTGATAGCTACCGATGCCCGTCTTGAAGACCATGGCGATGTCGGAGACGCTGATCGTCGCGACGCCGCCGGCCAGCAGGTTCCGGCTCGGGATGTCGCCGGAAACGCCCCGCGCCAGCAGCAGGATCGCCATGGTCAGCAGGACGACGTCGTTGAACACCTCGGCGACAGTCGTCACCCGCGACCCGGTGTCCTCGCTGAGCTGCTTGTCGAGCACGAACACCCACGAGACCACGAACAGTGACGTCGCCACGATCAGCCCGTCCAGCACCAGTCGCCGCGGGCTGTTGCGGGACACGCGCGACAACAGCACCAGAGCCGCGATGGCGCCGAACGGCCACAGCAGCAGCACGATCTCGGCGGCGGCGGGGTCCGTGGCGTGCGCGACCCTCGGCCGCACGTCGTAGACCGCCCAGATGACCTCCCCGACCGCCCAGCCCAGCAGGGCCGTCACCATCGCCAGCCAGCCGTACCGCTGCCGCCCGGTCGCGGCGCGCGCCGCGTAACCGGAGCACGCCGCCCCGAACAGCAAACAAATCGCGAGGGCGATTTCGTCGACCGGCCGGGTCGCGTACGCCCCCTCCCAGCCGGCGACGGAGGAGGCGACCACCAGCGCGGCCGCGAAACTGTACGTAGCGGCGTGCAGCCATCCGAGGCGTGCGGAAACCCCGAGCCGCCGCCAGGGATTTCCCGCCCAGGGTTTCATGCCCGCTCCAGCCGATCCCGCCGTGCGGTGAGCTAACTGTTCACCGCGTGCTAGTGGAGAATAAACCTCCACGCTGGCTTCGGGTCAGCGCCGCGTCAGGACCACGACCGGAATCGGCCGCGAGGTCTTGCTCTGGTAGGCCTTGTACCGGTCGCCGTTGTTCTTGTTGACGATCTGCCACAGCCGCCCGTAGTCGGGGTCGTCCGGCAGCACCGGCCGGGCCGTCACGGCGAAACGCTTGGGGCCGACGTTGATCTCGACGTCCGGATTCTTGCGCAGGTTGTGATACCAGCCGGGTGCGCGCGGGTCGCCCCCCTTGGACGCGACGATCAGGTAGTCGTCGCCGTCGCGGGCGTAGGTGAGCGCCGCCGTTCGGGCCTGGCCCGTCTTGGCGCCGACGGTGTGCAGCAGCAGGCTCGGTATCAACAGCATGCGGTGACCGATCCAACCGTTCGTCTTGCGATAAACGTTGTCGTGCACACGCAGAATCTGGGGCAGTAACCCTTGCTCGACCCAGGACGGAAGCGCCATTCGCCCAGTATTACTGGCTGGCGTCGATGCGGGCCAGTGCCTCCCGCAGGATGCGCCCGGTGGCTTCGCGGTCGGGGTCGCGCCGCAGCAGCATCCCCTTGGCGACCGAGAGCTTGTCGCCGTTGCGGCGGGGCAGGACGTGCAGGTGGATGTGGAACACCGTCTGGAAGGCGGCGCTGCCGTCGTTGACGGCGATGTTGGTCGCGTCGGCCAGTTCGGTCGCGCGGGCGGCGCGGGCGATCCGTTGGCCGATGGTGATCATGCCGGCCAGCGTCTCCGGCGGCGTATCGGTCAGATCCACGCTGTGCCGTTTGGGGATCACCAGCGTGTGTCCGCGGGTGAAGGGGCGGATGTCGAGGATCGCCAGGAAGTCGTCGTCCTCGAAGATCCGGATGGCCGGGGCCTCCCCGGCGACGACCGCACAGAACACGCAGGACATGTCGCCCACGGTACTGGCTGGCCCGAAGCGGGGGATACGCTGCCGCAGTGGACGCTCGCGACGTTGCCTTCGCAGGCGCGGCCGCCCAGGCGCGGATGCTGGCCGACGGTGAACTGACGGCGCCCGAGCTGCTCGAGATCTACCTGGACCGGATCGCGCGGCTCGACAGCCAGCTGCGCTGCTACCGCGTCGTTCTCCCGGACAGCGCGCGCTACGAGGCGGCCGCCGCGCAGGACCGGCTGGACGCGGGCGAGCGGCTGCCGCTGCTCGGGGTTCCGATCGCGATCAAGGACGATGTGGACGTCGCCGGCGAGGTGACGACGTACGGCAGCGGCGGGCACGGGCCGGCGGCGGCCTCCGACGCGGAGGTGGTGCACCGGCTCCGCGCCGCGGGTGCCGTCATCATCGGCAAAACCAACGTGCCCGAGCTGATGATGTTCCCCTACACCGAGTCGCTGACCTTCGGTGCCACCCGCAACCCGTGGAACCTCAAGCGCACGCCGGGCGGCAGCAGCGGCGGAAGCGCCGCCGCGGTGGCCGCCGGGCTGGCTCCGCTGGCGTTGGGCTCCGACGGCGGCGGCTCCATTCGCATTCCGGCGATCTGGTGCGGCCTGTTCGGCGTCAAACCGCAACGCGACCGGGTCTCGTTGGAGCCGCACGACGACGCCTGGCACGGCCTGAGCGTCAACGGTCCGCTGGCCCGGTCGGTGCTGGACGCCGCGCTGTTCCTCGATGCGACGTCGACGGTGCCGGGGCCCGAGGGGGAGTTCGTCGCCGCGGCGACGCGCGAGCCAGGAAAACTGCGAATTGCCTTGAGCACCAAGTCGCCAACGCCGCTGCCGGTCCGGGTAGGCAAGCCGCAGCTGACGGCGGTCGAACAGGCCGGCGCGTTGCTGCGCGATCTGGGCCACGAGGTGATCACCGCCGACCCCGACTATCCGCCGTCGGCGATCATGACCAATTACCTGCCCCGGTATCTGCGCGGCATCAGCGACGACGCCGATTCGCTGGCCCACCCCGAGCGTCTCGAAGCGCGTACCCGCAACGTGGCGCGCGCCGGTTCCTTCTTCTCCGACCGGCGGATGACCGCCCTCCGCGACGCGGAGCCCGCGGTGAGCGCCCGGATTCAGTCGATCTTCGACGACGTCGACGTCGTCCTCACGCCGGGCAATGCGACGGGCCCCTCCCGCATCGGTGCCTACCAGCGCCACGGTGCGGTGTGGACCCTGCTGGCGGTGGCGCAACGCGTTCCCTACCAGCAGGTCTGGAACCTGACGGGGCAGCCGTCGGCGGCGGTGCCGTGGGACTTCGACGGGGACGGCCTGCCGATCGCCGTGCAGCTGGTGGGCCGGCCGTACGACGAAGCCACGCTGTTGTCGCTGGCCGCGCAGATCGAAACCGCCCGGCCGTGGGCCCACCGGCGACCGCCGGTGTCATAGGGTGATCGTTTTCCACGCCG
>NZ_LZIZ01000197.1:0-27102 GCF_001666915.1 Mycobacterium sp. E3339
CGGCTTGGGCGAAAGTCGCTGTGGTCAGCCCCCGTTCCGCGGCCGCGGCGGCCGCGGCCTCGATGGCTGTGGCGCTGGCGTCCAGGCCTACCACGGTGTGGCCCCGCTCGGCGAGGGCCAGCGACAGGGCGGCGTGGCCGCAGCCCGCGTCCAGCACGTCGCTGCGGATCTTGCCCTGGTCGATCAGCGCCGCCAGCTCGGGCTGCGGCCGGCCGATGCTCCACGGCGGCGGGGTTTCCTGCCGGTATGCGGCGTCCCAATCCATGCTCGGCCCGGTCATTCGTCCTCCTCGCGATCGGCCATCCCCTGAGCCCTATTCTGCGGGGGCCCCTTGCGTCGAATCACAGACGGGAACGAACACATGCAATTGCTTCTGGTCCGGCACGCGCTGCCGCTGCGCAGCGAACACGGCGAGGGCTCCGACCCGGACCTGTCGGACGAGGGATTGGCGCAGACCGAGCGACTGCCCAAGGCGCTGGACCGGTTTCCCATTTCCCGGGTGGTGAGCAGCCCGCAGCGGCGCGCGATCCAGACCGCCGAACCGGTGGCGGCGGCGCGGGGGCTCGCCGTCGAGATCGACGACCGGTTCGCCGAATACGATCGCGACCTTCCGCTGTACATCCCGGTCGAGCAGATCCGCCAGGAGATGCCCGAAGAGTGGGCGCGCCTGGCCCAGGGGCATCTGCCCAGCGCGGTCGACGAGGACGCGTTTCTCGCCCGGGTGCGCGCGGCGGTCGACGATCTCGTCGCCTCCGCCGACCCCGAGGACACCGTCGCGGTGTTCAGCCACGGCGGCGTGATCAACGTGCTGTTGCATCAGATCCTGGGGACGGCCCGGCTGTTGTCGTTTCCCGTCGACTACGCGTCGGTGACCCGGCTGTTGTTCTCGCGATCGGGTCAAGCGACGGTGGCGGGCGTGAACGGAGTCGAGCACGTGTGGGACCTGCTGCCGCGAAATCAAAGGTGGTAAACAAGTCCGGTGACTTCAGCTGACCAACTCGAGGGTCTCGACCTGGCCTCGCTGGACTCCTATCTGCGTTCGCTGGGCATCGGACGCGCCGGCGAGCTGCGCGCGGACTTCATCTCCGGTGGCCGCTCCAACCTGACGTTCCGGGTCTACGACGACGCGACCAGCTGGCTGGTACGCCGCCCGCCGCTGCACGGGCTGACCCCGTCGGCGCACGACATGGCCCGTGAGTACCGGGTGGTCGCGGCGCTGCGCGACACCCCCGTCCCGGTGGCGCGCGCGATCGCGCTGTGCGAGGACGACGCGGTGCTGGGGGCGCCGTTCCAGATCGTCGAGTTCGTCGCCGGGCAGGTGGTGCGCCGGCGCGCCCAGCTGGAAGCCTTCAGCCACACCGTCATCGGGGGCTGCGTCGACTCGCTGATCCGGGTGCTGGTCGATTTGCACAGCGTGGATCCCGAGGCCGTGGGCCTGGCCGATTTCGGCAAGCCCAGCGGTTTCCTGGAGCGCCAGGTGCGGCGGTGGGGGTCGCAGTGGGCGTTGGTGCGGCTGCCCGACGACCGCCGCGACGCCGACGTCGAGCGCCTGCATTCCGGTCTGCAGCAAGCGATTCCCCAGCAAAGCCGCACGTCGATCGTGCACGGCGACTACCGGATCGACAACACCATCCTGGACGCCGACGACCCGACGAAGGTCCGCGCCGTCGTCGACTGGGAGCTGTCCACCCTCGGGGACCCGCTGTCCGACGCGGCGCTGATGTGCGTCTACCGCGACCCGGCGCTGGACCTGATCGTCAACGCACAAGCCGCGTGGACGTCGCCGCTGCTGCCGACGGCCGACGAGCTGGCCGACCGGTATTCACTGGTCGCCGGTTTGCCATTGGCGCATTGGGAGTTCTACATGGCGCTGGCGTACTTCAAGCTCGCGATCATCGCCGCCGGCATCGACTTCCGCCGGCGGATGTCGGACCAGGCGCGCGGACTGGACTCCGATCACATGCCGGAGGTCGTGGCGCCGCTGATTTCCCGGGGGCTCGCGGAGCTGGCCAAGCTGCCCGGCTAGGCCCCCTGGCGCGACGCCGCGTGGTGCTTCTTGGCGGCGCGGCGCAGCTGCAGGATGCGCGCCGTGCCGACGGCGACCGTGATCAGGCCGCCGACCACCGCCGCCAGCAGGATGGCCACCCCCAGCGGCAGGCTCCAGTGCCAGCCCAAGAACTGGAACGGCGTCGACGTCGTGTTCTGGGTGATGAAAATCAGCAGCAGGATCAAGATCAGGAAGCCGGCGATCAGGGCCGACCACAGCGCACCGGCGCGGGTGAACCCGATGGCCGGTTCCCTGGGTGTCGCACCCGTCGAGGGCGTCGCTGCGTGCTCGCGATGCGGCTGGCTGGGCGAGTCAGGGCCGGGGCTGCTCATAGTGCCATCTTTGTCCCATCCGGCACAGAATGAAACCAAACCGCGCAACCGGCCCGGCGCGCCCCCGCACCGCCGCGATTCTGGCGTTACTGTCGGCGGTATGGGGATGACGTCGCGCGCGCACCGCGCGATCATCCAGGCGGCGGTATGGCTGACGGCGATCTGCGTGCTCGCGGCGTGCAGCAACTCCGACCCGCTGGGCGCCGAGGTCGGCAGCCCCAAATCCATCGTGGTGGGGTCCGGCGACTTCCCGGAGTCGCAAATCATCGCCGAGATCTACGCACAAGCGTTGCAGGCCAACGGGTTCGAGGTGGGCCGGCGGATGGGCATCGGCAGCCGGGAAACCTATATCCCCGCGCTCAAAGACCACTCGATCGACCTGGTGCCGGAGTACATCGGCAACCTGCTGCTCTACTTCGCACCCCAGTCGACGGCGACCATGCTCGACGCCGTCGAGCTGGAGCTCGACCGCAGGCTGCCCGGCGACCTGTCGATCCTGACCCCGTCGCCGGCCACCGACACCGACACCGTGACCGTGAGCTCCGCAACCGCTAATGCGTGGAAGCTGAAGACAATCGCCGACCTGGCGGCACATTCGGACGACGTGCGGTTCGGGGCGCCCTCGGCGTTCGCGACCCGGCCGGCCGGCCTGCCGGGGCTGCGGCAGAAGTACGGACTCGACATCCGGCCGGGTAACTTCGTCGCCATCAACGACGGCGGCGGCGCCGTCACGGTGCGCGCGCTGGTGGAGGGAAGGGTAAACGCCGCGAACATCTTCACGACGTCCCCCGCGATCCCGCAGAACCAACTGGTGGTGCTCGACGACCCCGAGCACAACTTCCTGGCCGGCAACATTGTGCCGCTGGTCAATTCGCAGAAGAAGTCGGACCGCCTCAAGGAGGTGCTGGACGCCGTGTCGGCGAAGCTGACCACCCCCGGGGTGGCCGGACTCAACGCCGCCGTGGCCGGAAACTCAGGCATCGACCCCGACGAGGCGGCACGGAACTGGCTGCGGGACAACGGCTTCAACCACCCGGCCGGCCGATGATCGTCTTCGACAACGTCACCAAGGCCTTTCCCGACGGCACCACCGCGGTGGACCAGCTCAGCCTGGTGGTCCCCAACGGGAAGCTGACCGTATTCGTCGGCTCGTCCGGCAGCGGCAAGACCACCGCGCTGCGGATGGTCAACCGCATGATCGAACCGACGTCGGGCACCATCACCGTCGACGGGGTGGACGTGTCCACCCTGGACCCGGTGCGGCTGCGCCTGGGCATCGGCTACGTCATCCAGCATGCCGGCCTGATGCCGCACCTTCGGGTAATCGACAACGTCGCAACGGTTCCCGTGTTGAAGGGACAGTCGCGCCGGGCGGCCCGCACCGCCGCCTACGAGGTGCTCGAACGGGTGGGCCTGGACACCAAGCTGGCCACCCGCTACCCCGCCCAGCTGTCCGGCGGTGAGCAACAACGCGTCGGGGTGGCGCGCGCGCTGGCCGCCGACCCGCCCATCATGTTGATGGACGAACCGTTCTCGGCCGTGGACCCGGTGGTGCGCGTCGAGCTGCAGAACGAAATCCTGCGTCTGCAAAGCGAATTGCACAAGACGATCGTGTTCGTCACCCACGACATCGACGAGGCGCTCAAACTGGCCGACCAGGTCGCGGTGTTCCGCTCCGGTTCGTTGCAGCAGTACGACGGGCCCGCCGAGGTGTTGTCGCGGCCGGCCAACGATTTCGTGGCCAGGTTCATCGGTCTCGGCCGCGGCTATCGATGGCTGCAACTCATCGACGCGGCCGGCTTGCCGCGGCGCGACGTCACGCGCGTCCCGGCGGACGACCTCCCCGACGCACTCCCGGGCGGGTGGGCGGTCGTGGTGGACGCCGCCGGCATGCCGATCGGTTGGATCGACACCGACGGCCTGCGCCGGCACCGCGGCGGTGCGCCGTTGTCGGACAGCTTGAGCGGCATCGGGTCGCTGTTTCGGCCCGGCGGCAATCTCAGCCACGCGCTGGACGCGGCGCTGTCGTCGCCGTCCGGGGTGGGCGTCGCCGTTGACGACGGCGGCCGGGTCATCGGCGGGGTGCTGGCCGGCGACGTGCTGGCCGCGGTGGAAGCCCAACGGCGGGGGTAAGCGATGCGTTACCTGCTCACCCACCTCGACGACGCCTGGGCGCTGCTCGTCGTCCACCTGCGGCTGTCGCTGGTGCCGGTGCTGATCGGCATGGCGATCGCCGTCCCGCTGGGCGCGGCGGTGCGCCGGGCGCCCGTCGCCCGCCGGCTGACGACGGCAACCGCGAGCGTCGTGTTCACCATCCCGTCGCTGGCGCTGTTCGTCGTCCTGCCGATGATCATCGGCACCCGCATCCTCGACGAGGCCAACGTCATGGTGGCCCTGACGGCCTACACCGCGGCGCTGCTGGTGCGGGCGGTCCTCGAGGCGCTGGACGCGGTGCCGGCGCAGGTGCGCGACGCCGCCACCGCGGTCGGCTACCCGCCGATCACGCGGATGCTGAAAGTCGAACTGCCGCTGTCGATTCCGGTGCTGGTGGCCGGGCTGCGGGTGGTGGTGGTCACCAACATCGCGATGGTGTCGGTGGGCTCGGTGATCGGCATCGGCGGCCTGGGCACCTGGTTCACCGAGGGCTACCAGACCAACAAGAGCGATCAGATCCTCGCCGGCATCATCGCGCTGTTCGTGCTCGCGGTCGTCATCGACGCGCTGCTCGTGGTCGCCGGGAAACTGGTCACGCCATGGGAACGCGCCGCGCGCGCCCCGCGTCGGCGCTCGGTGGTGGCCCCGATCGTGGGCGGCGCGCGATGAACTTCGTGCAGCACGCCATTTCCTACCTGTTGACCGCCGGCAACTGGACCGGACCGGTCGGGCTCGCCGCGCGCGTCTTGGAGCACCTGGAGTACACGACCATCGCGGTGGGCGCCTCGGCGCTGATCGCCGTCCCCGCCGGGCTCGTCATCGGGCACACCGGGCGCGGCACGCTGCTGGTCGTCGGCGCGGTCAACGGGTTACGCGCCCTGCCGACGCTGGGCGTGCTGCTGCTCGGGACGCTGCTGTTCGGGCTCGGGATGGGGCCGCCACTGGTCGCCCTGATGCTGCTGGGTGTCCCGGCGCTGCTGGCCGGCACCTATGCGGGAATCGCCAACGTCGACCCGACCGTGGTCGACGCCGCCCGCGCGATGGGCATGACCGAGGTCCAGGTGCTGCGGGTGGAGGCGCGCAACGCGCTGCCGTTGATCCTGGGCGGGTTGCGCAGCGCCACGCTGCAGGTGGTCGCCACCGCGACGGTCGCGGCCTACGGGAGTCTGGGCGGGCTGGGCAGGTACCTGATCGACGGGATCAAGGAGCGCGAGTTCCATCTGGCCCTGGTCGGCGCGTTGATGGTGGCCGTGTTGGCGCTGGCGCTCGACGGGCTGCTGGCATTGGCGGTGTGGGCGTCGGCGCCGGGCACCGGTCGACTGCGCCACACTTATCGGACACTTCCCGCACGCTTCGCGGGCACGATTTACGGTAGATGAGTGAACGCAGATTCCCCTGATTCGACTCGGCGCGTGTGGCAGGCGATGCTCACCTGGCGTGCACAGGACGTATCGCGGATGGAATCGGTACGAATCCAGGTGTCCGGCAAGAGAATCAAGGCCAACGGCCGCATCGTCGCCGCGGCCACCGCCACCAACCCGGCGTTCGGCGCGTACTACGACCTGCAGACCGACGAGACCGGTGCCACCAAGCGGCTCGGCATGACCGTCACGCTCGCCGAACGGGAACGCGTGCTGTCCATCGCGCGTGACGAAGAGAACATGTGGCTGGTCACCGACCACCAGGGCGAGCACCGCGCCGGGTACAACGGCGCGCTCGATTGCGACGTGGTGTTCAGCCCGTTCTTCAACGCGCTGCCCATCCGGCGGCGCGGCCTGCACGAGCAGGCGGAGTCGGTGACGCTGCCGGTGGTGTACGTCAACCTGCCCGACATGTCGATCACTCCGGACGTCGTGAGCTACACCAGCTCGGGCGGTCTCGAGGGCATCAAGCTGCGCTCCCCGGTCGCCGACACCACGGTCAGCGTCGACGAAGAGGGGTTCATCGTCGACTATCCAGGGTTGGCAGAGCGGATCTGATCACCCCGCCGGCCCGGCCGGCCGCGGCCAGCTCCTCACGCCAGTTTTCGGCGCCGATGACGACGTGGAAGATTTCGGATCGCGGGAAGCTGTCGTAGCGCGTCCGGGCGGCGTGGCCCGCCTCGACGAGTTCGGCCACCGAGTTGTTCTCCACCAGCGAATCGCGGGCCCGGCTCAACAGCTCGATGACCCGGTCCACGGCCGGTACCAGGTGATCCGCATTGCCCTCGGACATCGCCCGAACCAGGTCCGGGGCGGTGGCCGCCACCCGCGTCCCGTCGCGGAAGGACCCGGCGGCCAGCGCGAACGCCAGCGGGACCTCCCCGGCGATGACGGCCAGCGCCTCGGCGAGCAGGTGCGGCAGGTGCGAGATGGCGGCCGCCGCGGCGTCGTGGTCGTCCGACTTGGCCGGCACCACCACCGCGCCGCAGTCCAGCGCCAACGCCATCACCATCGACCACACCGCCGGATCGACGTGGTCGTCCACGCTGAGCACCCACGGCGCCCGGGTGAACAGCCCGGGGTGGCCGGCGGCCCAGCCGGAATGCGCTGTGCCCGTCATCGGGTGGCCGCCGACGAAGCGTTCCTGCAGACCGGCCGCGGCGACCTCGTCGAGCACCGCTTTTTTGACGCTGGTGACATCGGTCAGCGGGCAGGCCGGCGCGAGTTCGGCGATGTGGGCGAGCATGCCGGCCATCGCCGGCATGGGCACCGCGAGGACGATCAGCGCACCGGTGTCGGCGGCGCGGCTCAGCGTCGCGGTCAGGTCGGTGGTCGCGTCGAAACCGTCCGCGGCGGCTCCCTGTGCGCCCTCCACCGACCGGTTGTAGCCGAACACTTCCCGGCCCGCCACGGTGGCGGCGCGCATGATCGACCCTCCGATCAGGCCCAACCCGAGCACGCACACCGGTGTTTGAGAAGCAGGGCTAGCCACAGACCTAAGGTTGGCACAAACCGGTGGCGGCGGTGCGCCCAGATGTTGCCGCGCCGCCCGGTTCGCCTCGCGCCGTCTGGTCAGGGGG
This sequence comes from Mycobacterium sp. E3339, assembly GCF_001666915.1. Lineage (NCBI taxonomy): Bacteria > Bacillati > Actinomycetota > Actinomycetes > Mycobacteriales > Mycobacteriaceae > Mycobacterium > Mycobacterium sp. E3339. Next base: position 7,535 of record NZ_LZIZ01000197.1, read on the forward strand.
CCTGTTCTGCGACTACCGTAAGCGGCCATGGGAGCACAACGAGCCCCAGCCCAAGGGCTGTCCGCCGATACGCCGGACGGTTTCGGCGTCGCGGTCGTGCGCGAAGAGGGCCAGTGGCGGTGTTCTCCAATGGCCCGTAAATCGCTGCTGAGCCTCAAGGCCGCCGAGACCGAGCTGCGGGAATTACGCAGCGCCGGCGCCGTGTTCGGGCTGCTCGACGTGGACGACGAATTTTTCGTGATCGTGCGCCCCGCGCCGTCCGGAACGCGGCTGCTGCTGTCGGACGCCACCGCCGCATTGGATTACGACATCGCCGCCGAGGTGCTGGAGAAGCTGGACGCCGACATCGACCCCGAGGACCTGGAGGATTCCGACCCCTTCGAGGAGGGCGACCTCGGCTTGCTGTCCGACATCGGCCTCCCCGAGGCGGTGCTGGGCGTCATCCTCGACGAGTCCGACGATCTGTACGCGGACGAGCAACTTGGCCGCATCGCGCGCGAGATGGGTTTCGCCGACCAGCTGTCGGCCGTGATCGACCGCATCGGTCGGTGATCGCAAGCGCGGCGGAGCCGGGCGCAGCGGGTCGCCGCCATCAAAGCCGGTCGGTGATCGCAAGCGACGAGGATCTGATCCGCGCCGCGTTGGCGGTCGCCGCGACGGCGGGTCCCCGCGATGTGCCCATCGGCGCGGTGGTGGTCGGCGCCGACGGCACCGAGCTGGCCCGCGCGGTCAACGCCCGCGAAGCCCTGGGCGATCCCACCGCACACGCCGAGATCCTGGCCCTGCGCGCGGCCGCGGCCGCCCTCGGCGACGGCTGGCGGCTGGAGGGCGCCACGCTGGCCGTCACCGTCGAACCGTGCACCATGTGCGCCGGCGCGCTGGTCCTGGCCCGCGTCGGCCGACTGGTGTTCGGGGCGTGGGAGCCCAAGACGGGCGCGGTCGGGTCGCTGTGGGACGTGGTGCGCGATCGGCGGCTCAATCATCGGCCGCAAGTGCGCGGCGGGGTGCTCGCCGACGAGTGCGCCGCACCGCTGGAGGCCTTCTTCGCCCGCCAGCGATTGGGGTAAGCGGCCAACGGTTCGGTAAGCTGCTCGGCGGTGGCGTGTCCGAGCGGCCTAAGGAGCACGCCTCGAAAGCGTGTGACGGCTAACACCGTCCGAGGGTTCAAATCCCTCCGCCACCGCCAATAGAGTTTCAGCGGTCTCCCGCGGAAAGTGAGGCCGCCTCACGCCTTTTGGAAGCAGTAAAGCCGGTACTCGGTGGGGCCGCCATCTTGCAGGCTTTGATGTGTCTTCCAAACCCGCTGGTAGCTGGGCACCAACGCAAAGCTGTGCGCGAATGCCGGCACGACGGCGTTCATCACGGCCACCCACCAGTGCGAGTTGTTCTCCATCCCGCGCGCGACCTCCGCATTGATCAGCCTCTGCGACAGCATCCGCATCGGCGCGTCAGCCAACTGCGCCTCCCAGGTGGCGATGCCCCCGGCGAATCGAAAGTCGGCGTACAGCAGGTGTCCGCCCGGGCGCAGCACGCGCGCCACCTCCGCGAGGAACTGAGGGAATTGGGCGTAGAGGTGTGAGGATTCGATGTTGATCACCGCGTCGAAGGATTCGTCGGGGAAGGGCAACTGCTCGGCGTCGCCTTCGACGAAGTTCAGGCCGGCCACTTGGTGCCGTTCTCGGCAAAACGCGATGCCCGCTGAGTTCAGATCCAGTCCGGTGTATGAGGCCGGGTGCAAGGCGCGGGTGAGGTAGGACGCCCCGCCGCCGTGGCCGCAACCGACCTCTAGGACGTGCTTACCGTTGAGATCCACCTGGGTTGCCGTGCGGTGATAGAGCTGGATGAAAAACCGGTTGTGCTCATCGGACGGCGAAAGGGGAACGCCCATCGGCGGATCCTCTTCGTACCCATAGTTCAGGAAGACGACGTCGTCCGGGGCGAGCCGGTGGGTCAAATACCGGTACAGGATCTTCTTGTAGAACGCGCGAGCACACGTCTCGTACGTCTCGTTGGCCTTGCCGACGAGAACCCCCGAAAAGCCGCGCTCGTGGCTCTTGAGCGCCATGGGTGAAGCGTAGCCCCGCACGGCCACCGCGGGAGCAAATCGCGCAATGTGGGATGACCCGGATCTCGGGTTCTCTCGCGGATTCTCGGCCATCGTTGGCCGAAGGTGGATAGCATCTACTCACAAACAATTGCAGAGCGCGCAGCAAGAGGCCCAGATGACGAAGAAAGTCGAGATCGTCGCCATCTCCTGGCTCTGTTGTGCCCTGATTGCGCCGGCCAGCTCTGTGGCCGAATCTGTCGCGCGCGCAGACGATTTCGGTACGTCGCTGTACACCGGCGTCAACGGCCTTCGCCAGCCATGCGGGCCACTGCGCGACGACCCGCGGTTGCGGGCGGCCGCGCAGCGGCATGCCGACGACATGCTGCACACCGGGTTGAGCGGCCATATCGGTTCGGATGGCTCCTCGCCGCAGACGCGCATCGCCGATGCCGGCTATGTCGGATCCCACGCCACGGGGGAGATCGTCTATTGGGGCACCGGGTCGGCCGCCAATCCCGCCCAGGCCCTGGACTCGTGGATGCAGAGCCCGCCACACCGAGGGCTCATCGTGAATTGCGCCTTCACCGCGAGCGGCTTCGCCACCGCATCCGATGGCAACAAGATGACCGCGGTGGGCGACTTCGCGGCTGTTTAAGCCCTTGGCGGTCAAGCTTTTTCGCTCTCAGGCCTGGGTGCCGGCCAGCTTCCGGGTCGTCAGCGCCTCGGTGTCCTGGAACGGCCGGCCGTCGGGCCGCAGCAGGTCGTGGAACCAGACCTTCGGGATCGCCGTGTAGGGGTGGTCCCACGATTCCCACGGAAAGTAGGTCTGCGTCTTGCCCGCGACCAGGCCCCAGTTGATGGCACCGACGTTGTGCCGCTTGGCCACCGGCAGGATTCCCTCCACCGTGCTGCCCCTAGGCCGGGCCATGTACTCGGTGCACAGGATCGGCCGCCCCAGCGGGGCAAGCTCGCCGATCCGATTCTCGAAGCCCGCGGGATCTGCGTAGGAATGGAAGGTGATCACGTCGGCGTTGGCCAGCTGAATGTCGCTAATTGCGCTGCGGCCCTGGGGTTGTCCCCAGTCACCACGCCACACGCCGCTGGTGAGCGGCTGACTCGGATCCACCGCGCGCGCCCAACGGAACACCTGGGGGAGCAGGTTGGCGACCAACTGATCCTTGTCGCTGCGCTCGACGTTGCGATACTGGCGCGCCGGGTTGTCGGGCTCGTTCCACAAGTCCCAACCGAGAACGCGGTCGTCACTGCGGAACTGGGTCAGCACCGCGGTGACGTAGTCGCGCATGACGCCGGCGTAGCGCGGATCGCCCAGCCGTTCGGCCCCGGGACTCTGCACCCAGCCGGAGTTGTGCACCCCGGGCGTCGGGGCCCGCTGCCGGCCCGCCTTGGGTGCGGGGTCCCAGCACGAGTCGAAGAAGACGAACAGCGGCTTGATGCGGTGGCGCGCGGCGATGTCGACGAACTGCGCCAGCCGCGTCTGGAATCCGCGCTGATCCTGGGCCCACAGCTGATCGTGCAGGAACACCCGTGCGGTGTTGTGCCCGTAGAACCTGGCCCAGCCCAGCTCGGCGTCGATGCGCCTGGGGTCGTAGGTGTCGGCCTGGAACATCTCGAGTTGGTTGATGGCGTTGGAGGTGATGTAGTTCGATCCGACGAGGAAACCTTGCGCCTGATACCAGCGGTTGGCGCGGTCGGCGGGCCACCGGCCCGCCTCCTCGGCGAAGGCGCGGGGCGCTCGCGCCAGCGCGGTGCCAGCCGCCAGGAAAAGTGGCAGCTTGAGGGCCGTTCGTCGTTGCACGATGTGACGATAAATTTTCCCGGCGATTTCCCCGGGATTTGCTCAGCGCGTCGCGCCAGCTTGACGTGGGAATTGTTATCGCCTCGTCACCCGGCGCCCATCGGAGCGGTTCCCCGCTAGCGCAATTTGCGGCCGTACTTGTCGGTGACGCTGCCGGTGAACATCATGATGGCGTCGACGATGCCCCAAATCATGCCGGCGAGCAGCACCGGGAAACCCACGAAGCAAAACAGCGTGAACAGAAACCCGAAGAAGCCCAGACACAGCTGCGCGACGGCGATTTGAGTCGAGTCGAGGTAGAAGCGGCCGACGCCGAACACGCCGAAGAACAGCTGCAGCAGGCCGGCCGTCGAGGCCGACTTATCCGACAGCGGCTGGCCGGTGACGGGATCCCGCCCGTACGGCGCATGGGGATCGCCGTATCCCGGGTAGCTCCCGTACGGATAGCCGGGATAGGGCTGCTGCGGCGGAAACCCCGGAGGCGGCGGCCGCCAGCCTCCGGGCGGTTCGCCGGCCGGGTCTCCGGGCGGGTTCGGCGTCGACATTGGCCCGAGTTAACTCTCGTGCCGGCGCCGCGTCTACTTAGCGGTTTCTCAGCAAAAGTTTGGTGCAGATATAGTTGCCTAGTGCTACTATCGCCACACGACATCATCGGATGTGTGGAGGAGGGGCCCGTGCAGGCATTGTCGTTCGACCCGGCCGCCGCCAGCATCGGGTCCGACGTTGTCCGCGGCGCCATGCAAGGCCTGCAGGCCGGTGTGACGGCGTCACCCTCGACCACCGCGTTGGTGCCCGCCGGGGCCGACGAGGTGTCGGCGCAGGCGGCTCTCGCTTTCGCCGCCGAGGCCACCGCCTTCTTGGCGCTGCACACGGCCGCCCAGGAAGAGCTGGTCCGAACGGGCACGGCGGTGGTCGACATCGCCCGGATGTACTCGGAGGTCGACGCCGCGGCGGCCGGCGGCGTGCTCGGCATCCGCCCGCCGGGCACCTACCGGATGGCCGGATAGGCGGCCGCCCGGGCGGGACAAATTCGCGCCCGCGGAGACGGCAAAGTTACTTCAAACTTCACCCCTGGGAGCGCGATACTGAAGGGGTGCCCGAGCGAAACGTGTTAGGCGGTCCCCTGGAACCGTGCGGCACAGAGCCACTGACCGGCTACTACCGCGACGGCTGTTGCTCCACGGGCACCGAGGATCTGGGCCGGCACACGATCTGCGCGGTCATGACGGCCGAATTCCTGGAGCACCAGCGCTCGATCGGCAACGACTTGCTGACGCCGGTGCCCGAATACCGCTTCCCCGGATTGCTGCCCGGCGATCGTTGGTGCGTCACGGCGCTGAACTGGCTTAGGGCGCACCAGGATGGCTGTGCCGCACCGGTGGTCCTGGCCTCGACACACGAGCGCACCCTCGAGGTGGTGCCCCTAGAGGCGTTGCAGGAACACAAGGTCGACGTGCCCGACGACTTGGCGAACCTGTAGGGACCACGGCGGATCCACGCCTGGCGCCTGTGTCATATTTCTCTTCGACGACGCGTCGAAAAGAGGATCCGGTGGGCTCTGCCGTGGACGACATCGACTTCGACGATCTGACCGCGCCCAAGCTCACCGACGTTCAACGCCAAATCCTGGAATTCACCGAGGCCAAAGCCGTCGACTTCGACGTCGACCGGATGTTCGGCGAGGCCGTCGAACAGGCGGGAGTCAATGACCTCGACGACGTCGACGGCTTCGGTGATCGGCTCACCGCGCACGTCGCCGCGATAGAAGGCGACGAGGGCCTGCGCCAGCTCACCCGATCCAGCCTGCGGCAACGCGTCGTGCGCTTGCTGCGCAACCGGTTGTCGCTGACCGAGCTCCTCAAGCGGTATCCCGAAATCGAAAGCATCGCGATCGAGAAGCCGTTCATCGTCGTGGGGATGCCCCGATCCGGCACCACCCACCTGGTGAATCTCATTGCCGCCGATCCCCGCCGCCGGGCGCTGCCGTACTGGGAGAGCCAGGAGCCCATCCCCGCCCGCGGGCAGGGGCCCGACATCGACGGGATCGACCCCCGTTACGCGCGAGCCAAATCCGAGCACGACGCGCTCATGGTCAGCGCCCCGGTGGTGGCCGCGATGCACGACCGGTTCCCGGAGGCGATCGAAGAGGAAGTCGAGCTCCTCGACCTCGATCTGGCCGGCTACGTCCTGGAATGGCATGCGCGCGTGCCGGACTGGCGCGACTACTATCTGAGCCTGGATCAGACCCGGCACTACGCATACCTGCGGAAAGTGCTGCAGGCGTTGACGTTTCTGCGGGGGCCGCGAACCTGGGTGCTGAAGAGCCCTCAGCACTGCGAACAACTCGGCCCGCTCATGGCGACGTTTCCCGATGCGACGGTGGCTTTCACCCACCGTGACCCCGTGGCGGTGATCCAATCGGCGATCACCATGATGGCCTACTCCGATCGGCTCCGCCGAACCAGCATCGACCCGGACTGGTTGCTGAACTACTGGAGCGACCGGGTGCGCCGGCTGCTCGGCGCATGCGTGCGCGACCGCGAGCTGGTGCCGGCCGAACGCAGCATCGACATCGGCTTCCACCACCTCAACGGAAACGAAATGGCAATCCTCGAACGGCTTTACGCGTGCGGCGGTGTCGAGTTGACCCCGAAGGCGCGCAAACGGTTCGAGAAATACCTCGACGGCAACCCCCGCGGCAAGCACGGCCGCATCCGCTACGACCTGCACCGGCACTTCGGCATCACGGCCGACGAGCTGCGGGCGCGATTCGACTTCTACTTCGACAAGTTCGACGTCCATGCCGAGACCTGACCGGAGGGCCACCCAGCGATGACTTTCGAACCGGTCTACCGCGGGCGGCCCGGCGCCGACGCCATGCGGCCCGCCGCTGCCGAACGGGCGGAGGAGATCGCGCCCGGGCTGTGGTGCTCGCCGGGGCTCTCGAATTCCTACCTGCTCACCACCAACGAGGGCCGGGTGATCGTCAACACCGGCATGGGTTTCGAGGGGCCGGTGCACCGCGCGAACTTCGACGCCGTCGACCCTTCGCCGGTGCGCTACGTCATCTTCACCCAGGGTCATGTCGACCACGTCGGCGGTTTGGACAGCGTGCGCGACCCGGAGACGATCGTCGTCGCGCAAGCCAACTGGACGTTGTGGCGCGACGACAACGAACGTCTCATCCCGTATCGCGCCAGCCGTAGCGCCTTCGCGTTCAAGGACACCCTGGCGGCGGGCATCCAGGCGATCCAGCGGCGCCTGGGCGTCACCCGGTTGGCCGGCCAAAGCGTTCCCGTCGTCGACCTCGACTTCGAGGACAGCATGACCCTGTCGGTCGGCGGCCGGCGGATGGAACTGATCTCGGTACCCGGCGGCGAGACGACCGACTCCCTGGTGATCTGGTTGCCGGATGAGCGGATCTGCCTGTGCGGCAACACCTTCGGCCCCTTGTTCGGCCACATTCCGAATCTGGTCACCATGCGCGGCGACCGGTACCGCGACGCCCTTACCGCCATCGCGTCGGTGGAGCGCGTGCGCGACCTGCGGCCCGAACTCCTGGTCACCGGTCATTTCGGACCCATCGCGGGCGCCGAGCGCATCCATGCGGAACTGACCCGGCTGAGCGACGCGATCCGGTACGTCCACGACCGGACGGTCGAGGGGATGAACGCCGGCAAGGACGTGCGCACCCTGATGCGCGAGATCACCTTGCCCGCGGAATACGCAGTGGGGCAAGGCTATGGGAAGGTGTCCTGGGATGTGCGGGCCATCTGGGAGAACTACTCCGGCTGGTTTCACCACGAGTCCACGACCGAGCTGTATCCGGTCGGGTTCGACGCCGTGGCCGCCGACGTTGTCGAGCTGGCCGGGGCCGACGCCCTGCTGGTCCGGGCCCGCGAACACCTGGCCGGCGGCCGGCCGCTGCAGGCCATTCACCTCGCCGAGCTCGTGGGGTCCGACCACGCGGGGGCGCGCGCCGTGCTGCGGGAGGCCCACGAAGACCTGCTGGCCGCGAGCACCAATTTCTGGGAAAGCGCCTGGCTCACCAACCAGATAGCGAGGAACTCATGACGGCGAGCGTCAGCTTCGACTTCACCGGGACCACGGCCCTGATCACCGGCGGCACCAGCGGTATCGGGCACGCCACCGCGGTCCTGTTCCGCGATGCCGGGGCTCGTGTCGCCGTCACCGGGACCAAGCCGGCGGCGGCCGATTATCCGGCCGACCTGTCCGGCATGGAATACCACCAGCTACAGATCACCGAGCCCGGTTCGGTGGACGCGCTGGCCGGAAGGTTCACCGCCCTGGACGTGCTCGTCAACAACGCCGGTGCCAATTTCCCTGGCGGCCTTGACGAGTCGAAGCCCGACGGGTTCGAGGCGTCGGTCGCGCTGAACCTCACCGGGCCCTATCGGCTCACGATGGGCCTCTACCGCGCCCTGCGGGCCTCGACCGCGGCCGGTGGCGCCAGTGTGGTGAACCTGGCGTCGATGTCGGCGCTGCGGGCCGTCCCCGTGGTGCCCGGATACGGCGCCGCGAAGGCCGGGATCGTCTGCATCACCAGAAATCTCGCCGTCAAATGGGCGGCCAAGGGGATCCGGGTGAACGCGGTGGCGCCAGGCGCCGTCGACACCCCGATGACCGCGCCCATGCGCGGCTCGGACGAGTTGATGGAGTCGGAGCTGGCACACATCCCGCTGCGCCGCTTCGGCACCGTCGGCGAGGTCGCACCGACGATCGCCTTCTTGTGCACCGAGCAGAGTAGCTACACGAGCGGCGCGGTGTTCGTTGTCGACGCCGCATCGGACTGCGTCTGAAATGCGAGGAACGCCATGACATTAGCGCTTCGACCCGAGGACCTCTACCACACCGGCATCGTCGTGCCCGACCTCGGCGCGGCGATGGAACGCCTGAGCACGCTGGCCGGCTACCGGTGGATCAGCCCGATGAGTTACACGCTGCCCTTCCGCACCGCGGAAGGCGTCCGGGAACTGACGTTGACCATCGTCTACTCCTTGCAAAGCCCGCACCTCGAGTTGGTGCAGGAAGTGCCGGGCAGCCCGTGGACGGCCGCCCCGGGCAACGCCGTGCACCACCTCGGCTACTTCAGCGACAACCTGGCCGAGAGCGGGCGGGCGCTCGAGGCCAACGGGTTCACTCTCGAGATGACCGCGGAGGTGCCCGGCGCCGACCTCGGCCTATTCGCGTACTACACGGACGATTCGGGCGCCCGCATCGAGATCGTCGACCGCTCGCTGTTTCCCGACTTTCCCGCATTCCTGCAGTCGATGACCGCGCCGGAGGAGGCGTGACGTGCTGCTGACGGTGCTGCGTTTCAACTTCGCCTCCCCGCACGGTGACCCGCGCACCCAGAGCGCGTTGCTCTCCGCGGCGTTGGAGTTGGCGCAATGGGGCGAGTCACACGGCATCACCTCCGTCAGCGTCGACGAGCACCACGCCACCGGCCACGGCTGGAGTTGCAATCCGATCATGGCGGCGGCGATGTTCCTCGCCCGCACCTCGACGCTGATCGCCAGCGTGGACTGCGCGCTCGGGCCGCTGTGGAATCCGGTGCGGCTCGCCGAGGACATCGCCCTGGTCGACAACATGAGCCGCGGCCGGCTGCACACCACGGTGGGGCTTGGCTACCGCACGGTCGAATACGACGCCATGGGAATCGATTTCGCGCGGCGCGGCACCCTGATGGACGCTCTGCTCGAGCGGATGCTGTCGGTGTGGTCCGGCGCCGACGCGGGAATCTGCACCGGCACCTGGACCCGGCCCCATCCACCGCTCTATGTCGGCGGCGGGGCGCGCGCCACGGCGCGGCGGGCGGCGCGATTCCGGCTGCCGCTCAGCCTGGCCGATCACCTGCCCGACATCGCCGCCTACTATCGCGAGCTCTGCGCCGAGGCCGGCATGACCCCGTTCATTCTGATGCCGGGGCCGGTCAACCGCGGGATGATCTACCTGCACGAGGACCCGGACCGGGCGTGGGCGGAACTCGGTGAGCACATCCTTTGGGAGGCGGTCACTTACGGCGGCTGGTCCACCGACCAACGGTCGCTGATGCATTTGCCCGGCGTGCAGTCGCTGGACGAGGTCCGGGCGTCCGGCAGGTACCGCTTCCTGACGCCCGACGAGTTGATCGCCGAAGTGCGCGACGCCGAGAACTACGGCCCCCTGGTGATGCACCCGCTCGTCGGTGGCATGCCCGTCGACGAAGCGTGGAGGTCGGTCCAGCTACTCACCGACAAGGTGCTGCCCGCGCTGGGCTGACTGCGCACCGAATCCAATCGACGCCGCGCACGTCAAGTCGGCGGAGCAGACTCTGGCGCGGGCCGCCTTGATCGACCCGAAGCTGCCCGCATAGGGTTCAGTGGGTGATGGCGGACCACATGCCCCAGGTGGCGATACTCGACGACTACGCCGGCGTGGCCCTGCGGCTCGCGGACTGGTCACCGGTGCAAACGCGTTCCCGCTTAACCGTTTTCGACCGGCACCTCGCCGAGGAGGAGGCCGCCGACGCGCTGCGGCCGTTCGACGTGATCTGCACCCTGCGCGAGCGAATGGCGCTGCCGCGGACGTTGCTCGAGCGGTTACCGAACCTGAAGCTGATCACCATCGTGGGCAGGAACCTGCCCAACCTGGACATGGCCGCGGCAACGGAACTGGGAATTTTGGTCGCCCACACCGACTTCGCGCATCCCCGATTCCGATCCGTGCACGACGCCACCCCCGAGTTCGCCTGGGGATTGCTGATCGCCACCGTGCGTAACCTGGCCGAGGAACACCGCCGCATGCGAGACGGCGGCTGGCAGTCCACGACGGGTCTCACGCTGTCCGGCAAGACGCTCGGGCTGCTCGGCCTCGGGCGGGTGGGCCAGAGGATGGCCGAATACGCGAAAGTGTTTGGCATGGACGTCATTGCGTGGAGCCAGAACCTCACCGCAGACGCCGCGGCGGCGGTCGGCGCGCGCCGGGTCGAGAAGGCGACGCTGTTCGAGCAGGCCGATGTCGTCTCCATACATGTGGTGCTCTCAGAACGCTCCCGAGGGCTGGTGGGCGAACCCGAGTTGGCGTTGATGAAGTCGCACGCGTACCTGATCAACACCTCGCGGGGGCCGATCGTCGACGAGGCCGCGCTGCTGAACGCCCTGCGTTCCGGGCGCATCGCCGGCGCAGGCCTCGACGTCTACGACGTCGAACCGCTGCCACCGGATCACCCCTTGCGACTGCTCCCGAATGTGACCCTGTCGCCGCACCTGGGATACGTCACCCGAGAAATGCTCAGCGCCTTCTACGCCGACACGGTGGAGGCGGTAAGCGCCTGGCTGGACGGGACCCCGACCCGAATCGCCAACCCCGAGGCGTCTGATCAGGCGCGCTTGCGTCTCCAGTGAGGACTCTTGACCGCTTCGAGGGCTTCGGTGACATAGCGGTCCAGCGGCCATTGGCGGCCGGACGGGCGCACCCATCGTTGGAAGCCGAAATCCGCTGCGGCGAAGGCGAGTTGGACCAGCAGGCCGGGGCGAATGTCGGTGTCGGGATTCACGCCCATCCGCTCGGCGATCAGCTTGGCCGCGCGCTCCTTGTCGGCGGGTGTGTGCACGGTCACCTTGCGCAGCCGATCCGGGGCAACCAGCAGCGCTTGTCGCCATTCGTCGGTGTCGGCCTGCTCGAAGGACCGCGTGCGGGTGACGATGGCGTTGATCAACGCGACGTCCGGCGGCTCGTTGGCCGGCCGCTGCTCGAGCAGGTTGACGATGGCGGCGCCGCCGTGCCGGACGGGCGCGAGCAGCAACTCTTCCTTCGTCGGCACGTAACGGAAAAAGGTTCGCGGGGAAACGCCCGCGGCAGCGGCGATTTCCTCCGTTGTCACGGCGTCGTATCCGCGTTCGACGAACAACCGGAACGCCGCGCGCCGGATGTCGGCCCGGATCTGTGCGCGCTGCCGATCGCGCAGCGACTCGCCTCTGGTGGGTGGCGTCACCGGAAGCAGCCGATCCCGCCGTCGACGTGGATGGTCTGTCCGGTGATGAACGAAGAGTCGCCGCCCAGAAGGAACGCGACCAGCGCGCCCACATCGGTTCGGACGTCGCCGATGCGTTTCATCGGAACGCGCCCAACCGCCTTCGCATAATCGTTGGGCGCGAACTGTTTCCACAGCTTGACACCGTCCGACTCGGCGAACGGGCAGATGACGTTGACCCGGATGTTGTCCCTGCCCCACTCCAGCGCGGCGACCTTCGACAGGCCGCGGATGGCCTCCTTCGCGGCGGCGTAGCCGCCCCACCGGGGCTCGCCGCCGGTGCCCGTGCCCGAACCCAGGTTGACGATCGACCCCCCGCCCGCCCCGACCATCACCGGGTGTACGGCCTGCATGAGCAGAAACGTCGCACGCGGGCCGACGTCGTGCCCGAGCGCGAAGTCCTCGGCGGTGATGTCGACGAACGCCTTGGGCTCGTTGGTGGCGATGGCGTTGTTGACCAGGCCGTGGACCGTGCCGAACGCGTCGACCGCGGCCGCCACGATGCGTGCGGCGCTGTCCGGGTCGCGCAGGTCCGCGGTCAGCTTCTCGACACGTCCCATCGAGGACAGCTCGGCGGCCGTCGTGCCCAGCAGCTCGTCCTGAATGTCGACCAGCAGCACCGCCGCGCCGCGTTCCAGCAGCGCCGCGGCGACGCCCTTGCCGACGCCTTGGGCGGCGCCGGTGACGATCGCGACGTGGTCACGCATCGAGGCGGGGTGGCTGTAGGTCATTCGGACGGCCCCATGCGAAGCGGCACGCCGCGGTGCATCTCGTAGGTGCTGCGCGCACCCTCGGGCAGCTCGATGAATTCGACGGGGGTGCCGTCCGGGTCCTTGACGAAAAACATTCGAACCCCGCCGATTTCGAATGGCGGCTGGTCGGGTGTGTAGCCGGCCGCGATGACACGGCGGTGCGTGTCATCGAGGTCGCGCACCGACAGGGACACGTTGTGGATTCCGGTGATGCCTCGACGCGGGGGCCGGTGATTCGGGGGATCCGCGCCCAGCGACAGCAGCTCGACCATCAGCCCGCCCAGCAGGCCCCCCACCACCCGGCCCTCCTGCTTGCGGGTGGCGTGCAGGACCGCGTCGAAAGGCTCGCCGGAGACCAGGGTTTCGAACACGACTTCCATGCCCAGCAGGTCCCGGTAGAACGCCATGGCGCGGTCCATGTCGGTCACCCCGACGACGAGGTGACAGAACGAGACGTCGCCCAGGGCGCCGGTCATCACGACGCGAGGCCGGGCGCCGGGCGCCCGGCGAACAGGGGGAGATCGAGGTAGGTCTTGATTCCGGGTCCAGCGGCGCAGACGTCGGGGATGGCGTTGACGCAATGGTTGGCCGTGGCCACCACGCCCGGGTTTTTCACCAGGCCTTCGGCGATGGTTTCCGGCTGCAGACCCTTGAAGGTGAGGCTCACGGTGGGGTCACCGGTGATCTCGACCTCGAAGCGCTCGCCCCGACCGCCGAAATTCCAGACGGGCTCCAGGTTTTCCTCGCCCATCAACCAGTTCACCGCCGCGGTGATGACCGGCTCGCCGTCCACCAGGGCCTGCCAGCGGAACCGGCGCGCGGCGACCGTCCCCGTGGTGATCGGGAAGGGGGCATAGTCGATGTCGGCGGTCGCCACCGCGACGTCCTGAATGGTCCTGATGTTCGGATCGATGCGGAATCCCATGTGATCGGCGATCATTCGGACCGATTGTTTGAAGCCCGCCTCCAGCAGGCTGGCCATGGGCCCCTGCATGGCTTCCTCGGGGGTACCGCCGAAGCCCATGATGTGGCGCACGACGTCCGGGGCGTTGTAGGTGCGGATGTCGGAGAATTCCTCGGCGCGAATGTGGGTGACGGCCGAGGAGAGCGAGGACAGCATGAGTGGGAATCGTTCGGTGATGCCCCCGGGGTGGATCCCCGAGCCGTGCAGGGTCACCCCGGCTTCGGCCGCGGCGTCGGCGACGGCTTGGTGCCGCGCATTGCCCGGGTCGGGGTACACCCAGCCGACGGGGGTGACGACGTTCTTACCGGATCGCAGGATCGCGATGACCTCGTCATCGTTGGGTACCAGGGGGCTGTACACGACACAGTCGGCGTCCAGCGCCAGGATCTCGTCGATGCTCGAGGTCGCGGTGACCCCGAGGTCCTGTGTTCCGAGGATCCGTCCGACGTCCATGCCGTTCTTGCCGGCGCTGTGCACCCAGCACCCGGCCAGCTCCAGCTGCGGATGATTCAGGACGCACTCGATGGCCGCCTTGCCGACGCCCCCGGTCGCCCATTGGATGACGCGGAGCTTGGACGGACCACTCATCAGCTGACCTCCGATTTCCATGCCTTTACAGGCCAACGACCGGAATGGCACAGTATGACCCGCTGACAGTGACTGTCAACATTGGCTTCGGGTAGGAAGGCCTGGCATGAGCGTCCTGGACGGCAAAGTCGCGATCGTCACCGGAACCAGCCGCGGGGTGGGCGTCGGGATCGCGCACGAACTGCTGCGCGCCGGCGCGACCGTGGTCGGCTGTTCGCGCTCGCCGCTGGACGCCATTCCCGGTATCGAACCCGAGTGGGCCGCCCGGGCCTCCCAACGGGTCTGCGACCAAGGGGACTACCGCGCGATCGACTCCTTCGTCGCCGGCGTCGTCGCCGAGCACGGCCGCATCGACATCCTGGTTAACAACGCCGGCGGCACCGTGCCGGCGCCCCACGTCGAAAGCATTCCCGAACTGGTGCAACGGATTCAGGGGGCGCCCGCCAGCGACGACGAGTACGAGCGCACGGCGCTGTTTCACGCGTTCGCGGTGCAGATGAACCTCATCAGTCCGCTCTGGTTCGCGATCCGCGTCTACCGGCAGATGCGCACGCAGGACGGCGTCGGCTGCATCATCAACATCTCCAGCGGCGCCGGGCATCCCGCCGGCTCACCGACGTTGGTTTCCTACGGCGCGGCCAAAAGCGGGCTGAACCATCTCACCCGCTCGCTGGCGCAGGAGTGGGGGCCCCAGGTGCGGGTCAACTGCATCGCCCTGGGGCCGACGATGACCGAGAACTTCCGGTCGTTCGTGCTGCCGAAGGACGACCCCTCTGGCGCAACGTATTTCGCGGCCGTCCCGCTCCGGCGGGCGGGCGAGCCCGCCGAGGTGGGCAGGGTCTGCGTGTTCCTGGCCGGCGGGGAGGCCGACTTCGTCAACGGCACCACGATCGAACACGACGGCGGGATGCTGCCCGGCGTGCTGTACGACGCGGGCCTGAAGACCATCACCGATCTGCTGTAATCGTCACCATGAGCAGTCCCCTGGAACCCACCGCGGAGCAATTCGCCGCTCTGGCCGCACGCCCGGCTGACGAACCGGTGATCATGGTCAACCTGCTGAAGTTCAAGACCCCCGGCGGCCTGGAGGCCTACCGCCGCTACGGCGTGGCGGTGATACCGCACCTCGAGCACGCGGGCGCTATCGTCCGCTACGCCGGCATCGCACCGACCGTCCTAATCGGTGAGGGTGAAAAGCCTTGGTGGGACGCCATTCTCATCGTCGAGTACCCCACCCCGCAGGCATTCATCGACATGGTGAGCGATCCGGGCTATGCCAAGGCCCACGAGCATCGCATCGAGGCGCTCGAACGTGGCGGCCTGATCGCGACGTCGGCGTGGTCCATGACCCTCGATTGAGCGAGTTCTAGCGGTGGGTCCCCGGCCGGGGTCTAATTGGTGGATGGAATTGATGATGCCCACCGACGCGATCTTTCTGCTGGGGGAATCGCGCGAACACCCCATGCACGTCGGCGGCTTGCAGTTGTTCGAGCTGCCGAGCGGCGCCGGCCGCGGCTTCGTCCGGGAGCTTTACGACCGACTGGTGGCGCAGGATGACTTCCAGCCGACGTTTCGCAAGCATCCGGCGACGTTCGTCGGTGGCATCGCCAACCTGGGCTGGTCCTACGACAAAGACGTGGACGTGGACTACCACGTCCGGCGCTCGGCCGTGCCCTCGCCCGGACGGATCCGGGAACTGCTCGAGCTGACGTCGCGGTGGCACAGCAGCCTGCTGGATCGCCACCGTCCGCTGTGGGAGACGCACATCATCGAGGGCCTCAAGGACGGCCGGTTCGCCATCTACACCAAGATCCACCACGCACTGATCGACGGCGTCTCCGCGCAGAAACTGATGCAGCGCGCGCTGTCGACGGATCCCGAAGACACCGAGATGCGCGCGCCCTGGACCCTGCCCAAGAGCAAGCGCAAGGCCAGCCCGGCCAGCCCCCTGCGTTCGGCGCTGCAGGCGGCGGGATCCGTTGCGGCGCTGGCCCCTTCGTCGATATCGCTGGCGCGGGCGGCGCTGTTCGAGCAGCAGCTGACGCTGCCCTTCGGCGCCCCGCGCACCATGTTGAACGTCAAGATCGGCGGCGCGCGCCGCTGCGCCGCGCAGTCCTGGTCGCTGGACCGCATCAAGGGTGTCAAGAAGGCCGCCGGCGTGACCGTCAACGATGTGGTCCTGGCGATGTGTTCGGGCGCGCTGCGCTACTACCTGCTCGAGCAGAACGCGCTGCCGGACACGCCGCTGATCGCGATGGTCCCGGTGAGCCTGCGCACCGAGGACGAGGCCGACGCGGGCGGCAACCTGGTGGGCGCCATCCTGTGCAACCTCGCCACCGACACCGACGATCCCGCCCAGCGACTGCAGACCATCAGCGATTCCATGCGCAGCAACAAGCAGGTGTTCTCGCAATTGCCCCGGTTCCAGGCGCTGGCGCTGTCCGCGGCCAACACGTCCGCCCTGGCGCTGGCGGCGGTGCCGGGCTGGGTGGCGTCGACGTCGCCGCCATTCAACATCATCATCTCGAACGTGCCCGGGCCCACCCAGCCGATCTATTACGGGGGCGCCCGGCTCGACGGCAACTACCCTCTGTCGATCGCGCTGGACGGGCAGGCGCTGAACATCACCCTGGCCAACAACGCAGGCAATCTGGACTTCGGACTGGTCGGCTGCCGGCGCAGCGTGCCGCACCTGCAGCGCCTACTCGCGCACCTGGAGTCGTCGCTCAAGGACCTGGAACGTTCGGTCGGGTCCTGACCGAATGCCGAAGCGCAGTGCCGGTGTGCTGTTGTACCGCGTCCGTGACGGCGTCGTCGAAGTGCTGATCGCGCATCCGGGCGGCCCGTTCTGGGCGCGGAAGGACGACGGGGCCTGGTCGATTCCCAAGGGGGAATACGCGGAGGGGGAGGACCCCTGGGCCGCGGCGCAACGCGAATTCGCCGAGGAGCTCGGGCTTTCGGTACCACCCGGCGCCCGGCTGGATCTCGGTGAGCTGAAACAGTCTGGCGGCAAAGTGGTTTCCGCCATCGCCGTCGGCGCTGACCTCGACGTCACCGACGCGCGCAGCAACACCTTCGAACTGGAGTGGCCGAAGGGTTCGGGCAGGTTGCGGGAGTATCCGGAAGTCGATCGGGTGGGCTGGTTTTCGGTGACCCAGGCGCGGGTCAAGCTGCTGAAGGGTCAACTCGGATTCCTGGATCGCCTGATGGCGGATCCGGCGTTGGCGGCACTGGCGGACGGCGCGTAGCGCTCTCCCCCCGGTCCGCCGCCGGGACGGGCAGAATGGCCCCATGACGACCGCCCCTCCCGAGCAGGCCGAATCCCAGGGGCTGCTGCTGCAGCTGCTGGATCCAGCCGTCCGGGTCGACCCGTACCCGCTGTTCGCCCGTTTCCGCGAGCGCGGCGCCGTCCAGCTGGCCGACGGCAACCTGGCCGTCTTGTCGAGCTACCGCGACTGCGACGAGGCGCTGCGGCACCCGTCGTCGAGCAGCGATCGGCTCAAGTCGACGGCCGCCCGCCGCCAAATCGAGGCGCAGACGCGGGAACTGATCAAGGCCGGGGCACGGGTGCCCGCGCCGATCCCGCCGGGTTTTCTGTTCCTCGATCCGCCGGATCACACCCGGTTGCGCAAGCTGGTCAGCAAGGCGTTCGCGCCCAAGGTGGTCAGCGCGCTGCGCCCCGAAATCGCCTCTCTCGTAGACGGATTGCTCGAGCGCATCGCCGAGCGAGGACGGTTCGAGGTGGTGCAGGACTTCGCCTATCCGCTTCCTGTGGCGGTCATTTGCCGCCTGCTCGGCGTTCCGCTCGAGGACGAGCCGCAGTTCGGTCGGGTGTCCGCGCTGCTGGCGCAATCACTCGATCCGTTCGTCGCCTTCACCGGAGCGCCGTCGGACAACCTGAAAGAACGGATGGACGCCGGAATCTGGTTGCGCGCATATCTGCACGGTCTGATCGAGCGGCGACGGTCGCGGCCGGGTGACGACCTGATGTCCGGGCTGATCGCGGTGGAGGAATCCGGCGACCAGCTGACGGAGGAGGAGATCGTCTCCACCTGTGTGCTGCTGCTGGTCGCAGGCCACGAGACCACGGTGAACCTGATCGGCAACGCCATTCTGGCCATGCTGCGCGAACCGGCCCAGTGGGCCGCCCTCGGCG
This sequence comes from Mycobacterium sp. E3339, assembly GCF_001666915.1. Classification (NCBI taxonomy): domain Bacteria; kingdom Bacillati; phylum Actinomycetota; class Actinomycetes; order Mycobacteriales; family Mycobacteriaceae; genus Mycobacterium; species Mycobacterium sp. E3339. Next base: position 25,893 of record NZ_LZIZ01000197.1, read on the forward strand.
CCGAGCCCGCCCGCGCCGCGGCCGTGATCGAGGAGACGCTGCGCTTCGACCCGCCGGTGCAGATGATCGCCCGGACGGCCGCCGCCGACATGACAATTGGCGGGACGGAAGTTCCCGCGGGCGACATCATGATGCTGTTGACGGCCGCCGCCCAGCGCGATCCGGCCGAGTTCGACCGGCCCGACGTCTTCGACCCCGACCGACCGGCGCTGCGGCACTTGGGGTTTGGCCGGGGAGCACACTACTGCCTGGGCGCACCGCTGGCCCGACTGGAAGCCGGCGTCGCCCTGTCGGCGATCACGGCCCGCTTCCCGGCCGCGCGGCTGGACGGGGACCCGCACTACAAGACCAACGTCACGCTGCGCGGGTTGTCGCAACTTTGTGTCGCGGTCTAGTTCAGTCGCGTTCCCAGGGTGGGCGCTCGCCCATCTTCGTGTAGTACTTGGCGAGGTGGCTCTTGACCCGGTCGACGTCCGTCTTCGGCAGGTCGACGCCGCCGCGCGCACCATCCATGATGGCGCCCGCCGCCATCACCCCGCGCGGCACCGCCTTGAGGTCGCCACCGATGACATCGGCGATCAACAGCTTGTACGCGGTGAAGTTGCCCTTCTTTTCGCCGTCGAACCAGACGTGGGCGTCACCGAATTCAGGAGGCGTGCGTAACCATGGCTAAGCGAACCGGGGAGCCGGCCGAACACGCGGACCAGCAACAGCAGGCGCTGCACCACCATGTATCCGAACACCATATGAAACAGCAGCTCCTCGTTGCTCCACCTGGTGCCCTTTGTTGCTTTGGTCCAATCCTGGTCGTCGGCAAGCTCGATCAGGTGCCGGAAATCGACGCGCACCCGCTCGAGTTCGGCGGCGATGGCCGCGCGATCGATCGGTTGTGGCATACCTTGCCCCGGCGGGTAGTGACGCGAACACCTCCATCATCGGCCATCCGTCGCACCGGATGCGGACATGACCCGCACGTTTAACACCCGCCGTCGGCGGGCACGCGAACGTACATGTCCGTGACAGCTTTCCAGGACCTGCCGTTGGCCGATCGCGACCGCAAGTGGGACGGTGACGCCGCCGAAAAGCGGGTCCGCAAGTGGGCCGGGGCCGAGGACGCGCCGAATCAGAAGTACCGCGACGCCCACGTCTGGTTCGACGGCGAAAAGAAGGGCAACTTCACCGCGTACAAGCTGTTGATCGCCGGTCATCG
>NZ_LZIZ01000198.1:0-47165 GCF_001666915.1 Mycobacterium sp. E3339
CTGGCCGACGCGTTCGACGCCCCACCGACGTTCCTGAACCACGTGGTGTCGCCCCAGCGTCGATTCGCCAGCGCCACACTGCCACTCGCCGACGTGAAGGCCACGGCCAAGGCGCTGGGAATCACCGTCAACGACGCAATTCTGGCGATGGCGGCCGGCGGCCTGCGGACGCTGTTGCTGGCCTACGACGGCACCGCGGACCGGCCGCTCATCGCGTCGGTGCCGACGGCCACGGACAAGTCGGACCGGATCACCGGCAACGAGATCAGCGGTCTGATGATCTCGTTGCCGGTGCACATCGATGATCCCGCCGAGCGGGCCCGACTGGTGGCGCTGGCGACCCGAATTGCCAAGGAAGACCACGAGATCCTGGGCCCGCAGCTCTACGGCCGGATGATGGGTTACCTGCCGACCGCGGTCGCCCCGGCGGCCTTCCGCTGGCTGGGTCGGCGCGACGCCCCGAACAAGTTGATGAACGTCGCGGTCTCCAGCGTGGTCGGACCGCGCGAGCGGGGACATTTCGGCGGCGCCGCGGTCAGCGAGATCTACTCGACCGGCGTGCTCTCACCGGGCGCCCCGGTCAACATCACCGTGTGGAGCTACGTCGACCAGTTGGGCGTGGCCGTGCTCACCGACGACCGGACCTTCGACGACCCGCACGAGGCCACGGATGCCATCAGCGCGGCGTTCGCCGAGTTGCGGGCCGCCGCGGGAATCCGCGCCTAGACCGAAAGGGCGGCGTCCAGCACCGAATAGAACAGGCCCAGGCCGTCGTCGGAGGGCCCCGTCAACGCCTCGATGGCGTGCTCGGGATGGGGCATCAGCCCGACGACGCGGCCGTTGGCGGAACTGACGCCCGCGATTTCGTGCAGCGAGCCGTTGATGTTCTCGTGGTAGCGGAACACCACCCGGCCTTCGCCCTCTAGTTCCTCGACCACGTCGGCGGGGGCGACGTAGCGGCCCTCGCCGGACTTCAACGGCACCAGCAGGTCCGCGTCGGGTTCGAAGCGCGACGTCCACGCCGTCGAGGTGGACGCCACCCGCAGCCACACGTCACGGCAGACAAAGTGCAAACCCACGTTGCGGGTCAAGGCGCCGGGCAGCAATCCGGCCTCGCAGAGCACCTGAAATCCGTTGCAAATGCCCAACACTGGCATGCCCCGATGGGCGGCGGCCACCACCTCGCCCATCACGGGCGCGAAGCGGGCGATGGCGCCGGCCCGCAGGTAATCGCCATAGGAGAAGCCGCCGGGCACCACCACGGCGTCAACGCCCTTGAGGTCGGCGTCGGCGTGCCACAGGCTGACCGCCTCGGCGCCGACACGGCGTGCCGCGCGCGCGGCGTCGACGTCGTCCAGGGTCCCGGGGAAGGTGATGATGCCGATTCGTGCCGTCACTGCTTCTCCCGGCTGATCGTCCAGTCTTCGATCACGGTGTTCGCCAACAGCGATTCCGCTATCTCGGCCAGCGCCGAGTCGTCAACCGTGTCGTCCACCTCTAGTTCGAATCTCTTGCCCTGCCTGACATCTGAGATCCCCGGATGACCGAGTCGGCCCAGGGCGCCGACAATCGCCTGACCCTGCGGGTCGAGAATCTCCGCTTTGGGCATCACGTGAACGACTACCCGGCCCACCGGCGCTCCTCCTCAGGTTTGTTTCCGGGCCAACTCTACCGGCGAAACCGCAGCTCGGCCGTTACGGGCACGAGGCAATGTAGGCGTCACACAGGGGTGCGGTCATGGCGTTCAGCACCGGGTCGTCGGCCATCGCCGGCCACGGGACCTGCGGCGGACCCGACGACCAGAGGGTCAGTTCGCTGATCGTGCTGCTCGCCGGGTGGGCGACCAGGTAGGTGTGCATGACCACGGGTCCGCTGATCACGCCCGCCATCCGAGTCGTGTCGTCGCTGGTGATCGATGGTGACTGCAGCGGCGCCCGTTGCTGGCAGGTGCGCAGCGTGGCGACGGCATTGCTGAATACCGACGCCGCGATGGCGCCGCCGTTGGCCGTGTCGCCGCGCCAGTGCAGGATCTGCGCCTGCAGCTGCCACTGACCGTCCGGGTGGGCCACCGTGGCGCGGGCCACGACCGCCGAGTCGCGGGGGTCGCGCGGCACCGGGGGTGCGGAACAGAGCTCCTCGAACCGGAATCGCGGGCCGGGCGTCGCCCCGGTCACCTGCACCGCCACGTTCGCCAGCGCGGGCCAGCCGTAGACCGCGTCCAGCGGAATGGCGCGGCGCGGGATCCACGCGGAGTCGGGGATCTGGTCGCACACGGGTGGGCAGGCCTGGGGCTCGGCATGCGCGGGCACCACGACGATGAAAGCGAACGCGAGGCCGCCGACCACCACCATGGCCGCCAGGATCACCCGCATCGGCATCACTCTCCCGTCAGGGCACAATCGTAAACATGCAACTGACGCATTTCGGCCACTCCTGTCTACTTGCAGAATTTGACCACACGCGCGTGCTCTTCGATCCGGGAACCTTCGCGCACGGCTTCGAGGGCATAACGGGGCTGTCGGCCATCCTGATCACCCATCAGCACCCCGACCACGTCGACGTCGCCCGCCTGCCGGCCCTTCTCGAGGGCAATCCGGCCGCCGCGCTGTACGCCGATCCGCAAACCACCGCCCAGCTGGGCGCGCCGTGCCAGGCGGTGCACGTGGGCGACGAGCTACAGATCGGCGAGCTGACGGTGCGCGCAGTCGGCGGAAAACACGCCGTCATCCACCCGGAAATCCCTGTGATAGAGAACATTTCGTTTCTCGTGGGCGACGGCGGCCATCGCGCCCGGCTGATGCATCCCGGTGATGCGCTGTTCGTGCCCGACGAGCCGGTGGACGTTTTGGCTACGCCCGCGGCCGCCCCGTGGATGAAGATCTCCGAGGCCGTCGACTACCTGCGAGCGGTGGCACCCGAGCGCGCCGTGCCCATCCACCAAGGGATCATCGCCCCGGACGCGCGGGGCATCTACTACGGCCGGCTGACCGAGATGACCACCACCGACTTTCAGGTACTGCCCGAAGAGGACGCGGTCACCTTCTAGCGCGAGCAGACACAAGCGGCTAGGCGATGTCGTCGGCGACGCCGCGCCCCGCGGCCCGCCCGGAGAAGATGCACCCGCCCAGAAAGGTGCCCTCCAGGGCGCGGTAGCCGTGCACGCCGCCGCCGCCGAACCCGGCCACCTCGCCGGCGGCGTACAACCCGGCCAGCGGCGTGCCGTCGGCCTTCAGCACGCGGGCGGCCAGGTCGGTTTCTATGCCGCCCAACGTTTTTCGGGTCAGGATGTGCAACTTGACCGCGATCATCGGCCCCGCCTTCGGATCGGTCAGCCGGTGCGGGGCCACGACCCGGCCCAGCCGGTCGCCCAGATACCCGCGCGCGGCGCGGATCGCGGTGATCTGGCCGTCCTTGCTGTACTTGTTGGCCACCTCGCGGTCGCGGGCGGTCACCTCCCCCTCGACGGTGGCGTAGTCCAGCGGCGACACGCCCGGCAGCTTGTTCATCGCGGTCACCAACTCCCGCAACGATTTTGCGCTGACGAAGTCCGCTCCGCGGTCGACGAACGCCTGCACCGGCCCCGGGGGTCCGGAGCGGGCACGGTTGCGCAGCAACTCGAGCACGCTGCGCCCCGTCAGATCCGGGTTCTGCTCCTGCCCGGACAGCGCGAACTCCTTCTCGATGATCTTGGCGTTCAGCACAAACCACGTGTAGTCGAACCCGGATTTGGTGATGTGCTCCAGTGTGCCGAGGGTGTCGAAGCCGGGGTACAACGGCACCGGCAACCGCTTGCCGGTCGCGTCGAGCCACAGCGACGACGGCCCGGGAATGATGCGAATTCCATGCAGCGGCCAGATCGGGTCGTAGTTCGTGATGCCCTCGGTGTAATGCCACATCCGGTCGGGATTGATCACCCGCGCGCCGGCCCGCTGCGAGATGCCGATCATCCTGCCGTCGACGTGCGCGGGCACACCACTGAGCAACTGCTCGGGAATGCGGCCCATACGCTTGGGCCAATTCTTGCGCACCAGCTCGTGGTTGCCGCCGATGCCCCCGCTGGTGACGACCACCGCGGGCGCACGGAACTCGAACTGCCCCAACGCCGTTCGTGAGGACGGCACCCCCCGGGGAGCGGCCGAGGGCTCCAGCACGGTGCCCCGGACGCCGGTCACCGCCCCGCCCTCGACGATCAGCTCGTCGACCTGGTGGCGGTGCGCGAAGCGCACCGTCGAGCGGTCCCGCAGCTGACGGGCGAAGATCTCGACCAGCGCGGGGCCGGTCCCCCAGGTGATGTGGAAGCGTGGCACCGAATTGCCATGCCCCTGCGCGTCGTAACCGCCGCGCTCGGCCCAGCCGACCAGCGGAAAAATCTTGAGCCCCCGGTCGCTCAGCCAACGGCGCTTCTCGCCCGCCGCGAAATCGACGTAGGCGTGCGCCCATTGGCGCGGCCAATAGTCCTCGGGCCGATCGAACGCCGCGGTGCCCAGCCAGTCCTGCAGGGCGAGTTCGTGGCTGTCCCGGATGCCCAGCCGGCGCTGCTCGGGGCTGTCGACGAAGAACAGGCCGCCGAACGACCAAAAGGCCTGCCCGCCCAAGTTCGCGCTGTTCTCCTGGTCGAGAATCAGCACCCGGAGCCCGCGGTCCACCAGTTCACACGCCGCCACCAACCCCGCGAGTCCGGCTCCGACGATGATGGCGTCGGCGCCGAACACCGCGGCCGAAGAATCGCTCATGTCGGACCAGGGTAGTGCCCGAGCCCGCGGGCTCGAGGGGACGCTTCGTCAGGCCGCGTCGAGGATCGCCTTGTCGCGCACCCAGCGGTACACCGTCGGTGCGCAGCCGTGCATCAACGACAGATCGACGGCGTCCACCATCGCCTGCAGCGGGCCCGGTTTGCGCAGGTGGCGGGCGGCAACGGCGACCCGCACCACGCCGCCGCGGCGGGCGATCCGTTCGGCGGACAGCACCACCATGCGGCACCACCACGGTTCGGTGAGAAAGCCCTCCCCGATGCCGAGCACGCGGGAGCGCACGGTGCTGTGCCGAACCAGGTCGGTGATCCCGTGCAGGTCGGCGAGAAGCCGAAAGCCGTTGTCCGGCAACGCCTTGACGACGCCGGGGGACACCACCCAGCCAGGCGCTGCGAACAGCCGGGTGCGCAGCCCAAGGTGCTCGAGCACCCGGTCGGCGGCCATCAGCCGCAGGTTGGCCTCGTGGGCCCGAAGGATGGCGAATTCGCCGCGGCGCTTCTTGGTGGCCGCGTCGTCGTAGCCGTGCAGCACGATGGCGTCGCCGGCCGATCGCCGGTTGGTCAGCCATTCGACGGTGCTCGGGTCGCGGTCGAGGCGGTAGTCACCGCTGAGCCGGGGAGCCACCAACAGCGACACCGGGACGTTGCGGGCATCCATTTGCGCGCAGAACGCCTCGACGTCACCGAGGGTGCGTTCGCCTATCCCCGAGACCGAGACGATCAATTTTCCAGCCACACCCGCAGTTTGACGATCTCAGGTGTCGGAATGGTGAAGGACACGCAGACGGCAGGCGTATATCGGTACCCGCCCTAAGGCACAGCAAACGGTTCCCAGAGGTCGGGGAATGCGATCGGTTCGATATGCTAAGCAACGCCATGGATCAGGCCCCGTACGCAGCGGCCGACACCCCGCTGCCCTACGTCCCCGCCCCGCAGCTGGGTGCGGGCGAGCGGGACTATCCCGACAAGCTCGACGCCGGACTGTTGCGGATATCCGGCGTGTGCATCCTGGCCACCGTCATGGCGATCATCGACGTCACCGTCGTCAGCGTCGCGCAACGCACCTTCATCGACCAGTTCGCCTCCTCGCAGGCCGTCGTCGCCTGGACCATGACCGGCTACACCCTGGCGTTGGCCACGGTCATCCCGGTCACCGGGTGGGCGGCCGATCGCTTCGGCACCAAACGGCTCTTCATGGGCTCCGTGCTGGCCTTCACACTGGGCTCCCTGCTGTGCGCGCTGGCCTCGAACATCCTGCAGCTCATCGTCTTTCGGGCAGTGCAGGGCATCGGCGGCGGCATGCTGCTGCCGCTGGGTTTCATGATCATGACCCGCGAAGCGGGTCCCCGCCGCCTCGGTCGCCTGATGTCGATCCTGAGCATCCCGATGCTGCTGGCGCCGATCGGCGGCCCCATCCTGGGCGGCTGGCTCATCGGCACGTCGAGCTGGCGGTGGATTTTCCTGATCAACCTGCCGATCGGAGTCCTCACCATCGTTCTCGCGGCGGTCGTCTTTCCCCGGGACCACCCGGCGCGGTCGGAGACGTTCGACGTGGTCGGGGTCCTGCTGCTGTCCCCCGGCCTGGCCACCTTCCTGTTCGCGGTGTCGTCCGTCCCGTACCGCGGCACCGTCGCCGACCGCCACGTGTTGATACCCGCGGCCGCCGGCCTGGCCTTGATCGCCGCCTTCGTCGCGCACGCGTGGCGCCGGGCCGATCACCCCCTGATCGACCTGCGCCTGTTCCGCAACCCGGTGCTCACCCACGCCAACATCGCGATGGTGGTGTTCGCCCTCGCTTTCTTCGGTGCCGCCCTGCTGCTGCCCAGCTACTTCCAGCAGGCGCTGCACCTGACGCCGATGCAGGCGGGCGTGCACATGATTCCCCAGGGGCTTGGCGCCATGCTGACGATGCGGCTGACAGGGCCGTTGGTCGACCGGCAGGGGCCGGGCAAGATCGTGCTGGTCGGCATCGTGCTGATCACTGCCGGCCTGGGCACCTTCGCGGTCGGCGTCGCCAAGCAGGCCAACTACGCGCCCACGTTGCTCGTCGCGCTGACGATCATGGGCCTTGGCATGGGTTGCACCATGATGCCGCTGTCCGTCGCGGCGGTGCAGGCGCTCGCCCCCCACCAGATCGCCCGCGGAACGACGCTGATGAGCGTCAGCCATCAGGTGGGCGGCTCGATGGGTACCGCGCTGATGTCGATGATCCTGACCAACCAGTTCATCCGGAGTGACAACATCGTCGCCGCGAACAAACTGGCGGCGTTGCAGGAGAACGCCGCCCGCCTCAATCTCCCGGTCGATACCGCGGCCGTTCCGCGGCAGACGCTGGCCCCCGACTTCTCGGCCCACCTGCTGCACGACCTCGCCCACGCGTACACGGCGGTATTCGTGGTGGCGGTCGTCTTGGTGTTGACCACGTTTATCCCGGCGTCGTTTCTTCCGAAGCAGCCGGCAACCCAGACAGTGGCGGGATAGCGCCGCCAACTTCCGATCGCGCCGGCGAACTCACCGGCGCGGGCACTCGAAGCGGGTATGGTGAAGCACGCGCAAACATCAAGCGGGTAGCGCGGGCCGTTGCTTCGGGGGGCGCCGCCGCCGATCGCTACGACGATCGGTGTAAGGGTCTCGGGTCGTTTTCCAAACAGCTCACGGGTACGGATTCGTCGGTCGAGCTGAGAACCTGAGCCGGCGCTGGCGGCAAAAGTGTAAAAGGAGCCGAAAAGCGAATAAGCATAAAAGCCGGTGGCGGCGGGAACAATCTCGATATGGTACCGACATGTTGAGCGACGCCACGGAGAAGCCACTTAGCGCGGCTTCCCGTGTGCCTTTGCCCGGTGTCCCGGTGCAACCGGACTCGGACGCCCGCGAATACCCCGACAAGCTCGACGCGAAGTTGCTCAAGATCGCCGGCGTGTGCGGCCTGGCCTGCGTGATGGCGATCATGGACAACACCGCCGTGGCCGTCGCGCAACGCACGTTCATCGCGCAGTTCAACTCGACCCAGGCCATCGTGTCCTGGACGATCGCCGGCTACATGCTGGCTTTCGCCACGGTGATCCCCTTGATGGGGTGGGCGGCCGACCGCTTCGGCACCAAACGGCTCTTCATGGGGTCGGTTCTGGCGTTCACCGCCGGCTCACTGCTCTGCGCGCTGGCGCCAAACATCTTGCTGCTCATCATCTTCAGGGTGCTGCAGGGCATCGGGGGCGGCATGGTGGTGCCCCTGAGCTTCGTCATCTTGACCCACGAGGCGGGCCCGAAACGCGTCGGCCGGCTGATGGCGGTAGGGGGAATTCCCATCCTGCTCGGCCCCATTGGCGGGCCGGTCTTGGGCGGCTGGCTGGTAGGCGCTTACGGCTGGAAGTCGATCTTCTTGATCAACATTCCGGTCGGGCTGGTAGCGGTGGCCCTCGCGGCGGTGATGTTCCCCAAGGATCGCCCCGCTCGGTCGGAAACCCTCGACGTCGTCGGGCTCTTGCTGCTGTCGCCCGGCGCGGCAATTTTCCTGGCCGGGGTGTCGTCCATCCCCGGGCGGCGGACGATCGCCGACAGCTACGTCCTAGGGCCGATGATCCTCGGCTTGGCGCTGATGGTCGCGTTCGCGTTCCACGCCTGGTATCGCGCCGACCATCCGCTCATCGACTTGAGGTTGTTCAAGAACCGCGTGGTCACCCACGCCAACATCACCTTGCTCGTGTTCTCCGTCGCCTTCGTGGGCACCGGGGTGCTTCTTCCCAGCTATTTCCAGCTCGTCCTGCACGAGACGCCGATGCAGTCGGGAATGCGCATGGTCCCGGTGGGGATCGGCGCCGTATTGACGCTGCCCTTTGCCGGCGCGTTCACGGACAAACACGGGTCCGGCAAGGTGGTGCTGCTTGGGCTGCCGCTGATGGCGCTGGGCCTGGGAATCTTCACCTTCGGGGTCGCACGACAGGCCGAATACACCCCGATGCTGTTCGCCGGGTTGTTGATCATGGGCATGGGTATCGGTTGCACCACGACGCCGATCTCCTCGACGGTGCTGCAGGCGCTGAAGCCCAGCCAGGTCGCCCGGGGGACGACGCTGATCACGGTCAACCAGCAGGTCGGCGGCTCGATCGGGGCGGCGCTGATGGCCGTGATCCTCACCAACGAGTTCAACCGCAACGACCACATCCTCGCGGCCAACAAGCTGGCTGCGCTGCAGCAGGACGCCACCCACCGCGGGGTGCCGGTCGACCCGTCGGCGATTCCGCGCCAAAGCCTCAACCCCGATTTCGCGAGCGTCGTCAGCCACGGTCTTTCGCACGCCTACACGGTGGTGTTCGTGCTGGCCGTCGTGCTGATCGTGTCGACCATCATCCCGGCGGCGTTCCTGCCGAAAAAGGCGATGATCCAGACCCTCGACGCGTAACGCGCCCTACGCCTTGAACACCATCGCGGTGATGCGCCGCACCGCGTCCGCCGGATCGGCCGCTCGAACCTGATCGCTGACGGCACCGTTGATCCAGAGCGTCGCGAAACCGTGCACCAGCGACCATGCCGCCAACTGGGCGCCCGTGGGATCGGCTTGGGCGTTGGGATCCTCCACCCTCGCCACCCCGCGGGCGAGTTCGGCCCCGGCGCCGGCCTCGGCGGCGATCAGTTCGGCATTCGACGCGTCGAGCAGCGACTTGTCGAACATGACCTCGTAATGGCCGGGGTGATCGATGGCGAAGCGCACGTAGGCGAGGGCCGCGTCGGCGAAGTCGCCCCGCGCCTCGATCAGCGCACCCGCTAGCAGCTGGAAACCCTCGATCGCCAGCGCGGTGAACAGGCCCCGCCGGTCGGTGAAGTGGTGCGCGGGCGCGGCGTGGGACACCCCCGCGCCCCGGGCCAGTTCGCGCAGCGACAGGCCGTCCGCGCCCCGCTCGGCAACCAGCCGGGCGGCCTCGGCCAGGATCACAGCGCGCAGCTCGCCGTGATGGTAGGTCGAACGTGGCATGTCACCAGCATACCGGCCAATCTTGACAGTGGCTAGATAGGCGCGATACGTTGACGGAGCCACAACTTGTCACTGCCTAGATTAGGAGGGTGTGATGGCACCCTTGATCGTGCTGTTAGCCGCCAGCCTCGTCGCTCGCCTTATCGGCTGGGCCGGCCTTTCCTATGTCAACAGCTGGACCGCTGCGATAGCCGTCGGCCTGGCCGCGATGTTCGTGTTGACCGGGATCGCGCACTTCGCCCCACCGATGCGGGCGGACCTGGTGGCCATCGTGCCGCCCCGCTTGCCGGCGCCGGGCCTGTTGGTCACCGTCACCGGAGTGCTGGAGCTGCTCGGCGCCGTGGGCCTGTTGTTGCCGGCCACCCGCGTCGCCGCCGCGCTCTGCCTGCTGGCGTTGATGCTGGCCATGTTTCCGGCCAACCTCTACGCGGCCGGAATGCCCCACCCACCCAAGTCGATGACGACGCGGCTACCCCTGCGGATCGCCGCCGAGATCGTCTTCCTGGCCGCCGCCACCGTGGTGGCCGTCGGCGGCAGCTAGCAACCAGGCGTATTGGAACGCGGTCTCCTGCCACGCCTTGTAGCGTCCGCTGACTCCCCCGTGCCCGGCGTTCATCTGGGTCTTCAGCAGGATCGGACTGCCGTCGGCGTTGGCATGCCGCAGGGCCGCCACCCACTTCGCGGGCTCCACGTAGTAGACCCTGGTGTCGTTCAGGGAGGTCATCGCCAGGATGGCCGGATACCGCTTGGCCTCGACGTTCTCGTAGGGCGAATATGACTTCATATAGGCATAGACGTCCTTGTCCTGCAATGGGTTTCCCCATTCGTCCCATTCGGTGACGGTCAGCGGCAAAGAGGGATCCAGGATGGTGGTCAGCGGATCGACGAACGGGACCTGGGCGAGGATTCCCGCGAAGAGGTCCGGTGCCAGGTTGGCGACCGCCCCCATCAGCAAGCCCCCCGCGCTACCACCCAGCGCGACCAGCTGATGCGGCCGGGTGACTCCGGTGTCCACCAAATGCCTTGCCACCGCCACGAAGTCGGTGAAGGTGTTCTTCTTCTCCAACAGCTTGCCGTGCTCGTACCACGGCCGCCCCATCTCACCGCCGCCGCGGACGTGGGCGATGGCGAACACCATGCCGCGGTCCAGCAGCGACAGCCGCGCAATGGAGAAGCTCGGATCGGTGCATATTTCGTAGGCACCATACCCGTAAAGCAGTGCAGGAGACGGGAATTCGATGCCGGCGCGGTACACGATGGAAACCGGGACTCGGGTGCCGTCGTCCGCGGTCGCCCAATCGCGCCGCTCCACGTAATCGGCGGTGCTGTAACCGCCGAGCACGGGTTGCTCGCGCAGCAACGTGCGTTCGCCGGTGGCAAAGTCGATGTCGTATACCCGGGCCGGGACAACCAGCGAACCCGCCCTGATCCGCAGCTTGGGCGCATCCCAGTTCGGGTTGCCGGCGAGGCCGGCCGACATCAGCTCGGAGTCGAACGTAATCTCCTCAGGCTCCGAGTATTCGCCGCCGGAGTCGATGTCCCACACCTGGAGCCGCGGCAACGCCTCGCGCCGGTAGCTGACCACCAGATGGCCGGCGAAGGCGTCCACGCCGTCGAGCCGGACGTCGTCGCGGTGACCGATGAGCGTGCGCTGCCGGGTGGGGTCGCTGACGGGCGCCTCGGTCAACGTGAAGTTCACCGCGTCCTCGTTGTGCAGGATCAAGAACCGGTCCTGGCCGCCGACCACCGCGTGCTCGACCGCGTACTCGATGCCCTCGCGCCGGGGTAGCACGACGGTGAACGCCGCATGCGGATCCGCTGCTTCGGCGTACCGGAATTCCGAGGTGATGGAGGAACCCGACGCGATGAACACGTAGGCCTCGCTGCGAGTCAGCCCCACGCCGAGCCAAAACCGTTCGTCCGCCTCGTGATACACCAGTTCCGATGGTTCACCCGAACCCACGCGGTAGCGCCAGACCTTGTCCGGTCGGTGGGCCGCATCCAGGGTCAGGTAGTAGACGGTCCGATTGTCGGCCGCCCAGGTCGCACCCGCCCCGATGTCGGCGATCTCGTCCGGATACACCTCCCCGGTGCGCAAGTCCTTGAAGCGCAGCGTGTAGCGTTCGTCGCCGACGGTGTCGACGGAATACGCCAACAGATTCCCGTCCAGGCTCACGGTGGCGGCACCGAGCGCGAAGAATTCGTGGCCGTGCGCCTCGGCGTTGGAGTCCAGCAGGATCTGCTCGCCGGGAATTTCGGTGTCCTCTTCCAGAACCGGCGGATCCCAGTCATCGGGATTGCTTACCGGGCAACGGCACTGAACCCGGTACTGCTTCCCCTCGAACGTGCGGGCGTAGTACCACCAGTCGCCCTGCCGCGTCGGAACCGAAAGATCGGTCTCCTTGGTACGCGCCTTGATCTCATCAAAGATCTTCTGGCGCAGCGGTTCCAGATCCGCCGTCATCTGGTCGACGTAGTCGTTCTCCGCCTCGAGGTAGGCGATGACGTCGGGGCTGGACTTGTCGCGCAACCATTCATAGGGGTCGATGAAGACGTCCCCATGGTGCTCGCGGCGGGTCTCCTGCCGCTTGGCGACCGGCGGTACGGGTGTTTGCGTCATGCGCCGATCCAGTCGCCGAAGCGCAGACCCGAAATGCGTTCGTAGGCATCGATATAGCGGTGCCGGGTGGCGTCGATGATGTTTTCGGGTAGCGGCGGTGGTGGTTGCGAGCCGTGGCGGTCCCAGCCGGACTCGGGGCTGGTGAGCCAGTTGCGAACGAACTGCTTGTCGAAACTCTTCTGCACCACCCCGACCCGGTAGTCCTCGGCGGGCCAGTATCGCGAGGAGTCCGGGGTGAAGATCTCGTCGGCCAGCAACAGGTTGCCGCGCGCGTCGGTGCCGAACTCAAACTTGGTGTCGGCGATGATGATTCCCTTTGTCAGGGCGTGATCGGCGGCCTGCACGTAGATCTGCAGCGTGCGGTCACGCAGCTGGTTGGCGCGCACCCCGCCCACCAACTCGATCACCCTGTCGAACGAGATGTTCTCGTCGTGGTCGCCCAGCGCGGCTTTGGTTGCCGGCGTGAACAACGGTTCGGAGAACTTGCTGGCCTCCACCAGGCCCGGCGGCAGCGTGATGCCGCAGACCTTGCCCGTCGCCTGATAGTCGAGCAACCCCGACCCGGTCAGGTAACCGCGCGCCACGCACTCCACGGGCAGCATGTCCAGCCGCCGCACCACCAGGCCGCGCCCCAGCACCTCCTCCGGGATGCGCGGGTCGTCCGGCGGCCCGGCCAAGTGATTGGGGGCGTCGACCAGACCGAAGAAGAAGACGCTCATCGCGGTCAGGATGCGGCCCTTGTCCGGGATCGTGCTGTCCAGGACGTAGTCGTACGCCGATATCCGGTCGGTCGCCACCAGCAGCAGGTGATCGTCGTCGACGCGATAAATCTCGCGGACCTTGCCGCTGGCCAGGTGCTGGTAGTCGGACAGTGCAGGGCGCATCGGGCCAGCCTATCGGTCACCTGGAAGCGGGACTTGTGTCGGGAGCTGTGCTGGGATCGAAAACATGACACCGCGGTTCTTGCCTTACTCCACCCGGCCGGGCCGGCTGATGGCCCAGCTGCTCAGCGACTTCGCCATCACCGCATGGACGGCGCTCTGGCTGCTCGTCGGCCTGGCCGTCTACGACGCCGTCTCGACGATCGCCGAGGCGGGCCGTCAGGTGGAGAGCGGCGCGCACGGCATCGCCGGCAATCTGGCCTCCGCCGGGCACGGCGCCCAGCACATTCCCGTGGTGGGCGACGCCGTCAGCAAGCCGCTCAACTCCGCCAGCCAGGCCGCGCTCGACCTGGCGGGCGCGGGCCATGACCTGGACTCGACCGCGAGCTGGCTGGCGATCCTGCTGGCGATGGCCATCGCCGCCGTCCCGATCCTCGTGGCGGACGTGCCGTGGCTTCTGCTGCGGCTGCGGTTCTTTCGGCGCAAGTTGACGGTTACCGCGCTGGCCGCCACCCCGGCCGGCGAGCAGCTGCTTGCCCTGCGGGCGTTGACGAACCGGCCGCCGGGACAACTCGCCGCGGTCGGCGCGGACCCGGTCGGTGGGTGGCGGCGCGAAGATCCGGTCACCATCCGGGCGCTGGCCGCGCTCGAGCTACGGGCGGCCGGCATCTCGATCGGCGGACGGTAAGGCCGCGCGCCCGAGCAGCAGCAGCCCGGCGGCGGCGACAACCAGCCACGCCGCCAACGCATCCCAGAAGAAGACCAGCGAGACCGTGAGCAACGACCGCTGACCGATTTCGACGGCCATGGCATAACTGGCGGCGGAATACATGCCCAACGGGAACACGAACGCCCACCAGACGCCGGCGAAATGCAGCATGCTGGGTCGCCGGCTGATCCGGTGCAGGCCGAAGTAGATCAGCGGCGGTATCCACAGGGTGGCCACCACCCACGTGACGATCGTGGCGGCCCGCACCGGCCCGGCAAGCCACGCGGGGGCCAGCGATCCGATGTTGTCACCGGCCAGGGTCGCAATCGCCATGCCGCCCATCAGGATCCAGCTGTCGGGCTCGAACCCGTCGCGGTCCTGCCGCTCGTTGACGACCCGCCAGAGCATCAGCCAGGTCATCAATGCGTAGATGCCGATCGCCCCCACCCAGAGCAGCACGGCAACGGCCAGCCACCAGCGATGGCCGGTGTGAGCGGCCGCCCACGCGATCACGATGGCCACCCCGGACGTTCCCACGCTGGCCAGTTCCCACGCCCCATGTGCTTGGTCACGAAGCGCCGTGAACCGACACGCCAGCATGTTTCGCGCGCTGAGCCCGATCAACACCAGCCATGAGCACAAGCCCACCGCGCCGAGCACCCGCACCACCCACTCGTTCGACGACAAGCGGGTGTCAATCACCGCGCACGCGGCGACGAAGGTGAACAACCGAAGGGTGACGTCGGGTTCCTTCAGATCCCAGCGCACCCCGCGGCGCCCGACGAAAACGGCCACCACGGCCACCAGCAAGACCAGGCCGACGGTGGCGAGCACGCCCAGCGCGTCGCTGATCCAGCTGTAGCGGTGGTTGCGCGCGGCGATCGACAAGATCCCGGTCGCCATCACCGCGGCGAAGATGTCCGGTGTCGGCGCGACATCGTCGCGTCGGATCGTCACCGCCCCTCGACGAGTTCCACCACCAGGTGCCGAATGCCGGTATGCCGATTGCTGCGGGCCCATTCGACGGGCCGGACAACCCGCACCGCACCGAACCGGGAGAACAACTCCTCGTAGAGCACACGCAGTTCCAGTCGCGCCAGGTTGGCGCCCAGGCAGTAGTGCACGCCCTGCCCAAAACCCAGATGCGGATTGGGCTTTCGGTTGATGTCGAACTCGTCGGCGCGCTCGAACACGCCGGCGTCACGATTCGCGGAGCCCTCCCAGACCTGAACCTTCTGTCCCGCCTCGATGGTCTGCCCGCCGAGCGTGGCGTTGCGCGTGGCGGTCCGCCGCTTGGACGGCGACGGCGACGTCCACCGCACGATCTCCTCGACGGCCGTCGGCAGCGAATCGAGATCGGCACGCAGCGCCCGAAGTTGCTCCGGATGGCCGGCCAGCGCCAGCAGCCCCCCGGCGACCGCGTTGCGCGTCGTCTCCGCGCCGGCGCTGAACAGCAGGCTGAAGAACAAGTAGAGCTCGAGATCCGAAAGCGATGGCGCATCCGGATCGTCGACCATCGCGTTGGCCACGACCGACAGCATGTCGTCGGTCGGCTCCGCCCGTTTCGCCGCGATCAACTGCTGGCCGTAGGAGTACATCCGCGACCCGGCCTCTTCGACGGATAGCTGAGAAAGGGACGCCTTGCGTGAACCACCGAAATCGAACTGGGGCTCGATGGCCTCGAACAGCCAATGACGTTCGGACTCAGGCACTCCCAGCAGGATGCAAATCATCTGCATGGGCAGCTCGGCGGCGATGTCGACCAGGAAGTCGAACGGCTCGCCGGGCACCACCGCGTCCAGCAGTCGACGCGCCCGCGCCCGCAGATCGTCTTCCACCAGCCGGATCATTCGCGGCGTCAACCCGGAGCTGACCAGTCGGCGGATCTGCGAGTGACGCGGGTCGTCCATCATGTTGAGCACCTGGCCCGCGATGGCCAGGTCCTGCAGCAGCGTGCCACCGTACGGTCGGGCCCCGCCGGTGACCGAGGAATACGTCGCCGGATCCTTCAGTACCTCAAGCGTTTCCGCGTAGGTGGCGACGGACCAGAAGCCCTCGCCGTCCGGCGTGTTGTCGGTGGGCTCGTGCCAGTACACGGGCGCCTCGCGGCGGTGGATGGCGAACAGGTCGTGCGGAAAGCCGTTGGCGAAGTTGTCGAGATCGGTGAAGTCGATCCCCGCGAGCGCGCCGGCGAGGGTCACAGGATCGCACCCGGGGCGTACTTGGCGGCGTCCGGGTAGCGGCTCACCAGCGCGTCGACCATCGCGGCCACCTCGTCCACCTGGTCACCGGCGGCGCCGATGAACGCCTTCTTGTCGGCCAGCGCGGCATCCAGGGCGGCCCGGTCCAGCGGCAGCCGCTCATCGGCGGCCAACCGGTCCAAGAGATCGGGTTCCGCGCCGTGTTCCCGCATGGCCAGGGCGGTCGCGACCGCGTGTTCGCGGATCACATGGTGCGCCGCCTCGCGCCCGACGCCCGCCCGCACCGCGGCCATGAGCACCTTGGTGGTGGCCAAAAACGGCAGGTAGCGGTCCAACTCGCGGGTGATCACCGCGGGGTAGGCGCCGAATTCGTCGAGCACGGTCAGGAACGTCTCGATCTGACCGTCGATGGCAAAGAAGCTGTCCGGCAAGGCGACTCGGCGCACCACCGAGCAGAACACGTCGCCCTCGTTCCACTGGGCGCCGGCCAGTTCGGCGGCCATCGAGGCGTAGCCGCGCAGCACCACCTGAAGCCCGTTGACCCGCTCGCAGCTGCGCGTGTTCATCTTGTGCGGCATCGCCGACGACCCGACCTGGCCCTCCGCGAACCCCTCGGTGACGAGTTCATGCCCGGCCATCAGCCGGATGGTGTGGGCCATCGACGACGGCCCGGCGCCGAGCTGCACCAGGGCGGAAAGCACGTCGTGGTCCAGCGAACGCGGATAGACCTGCCCGACACTGGTCAAAACCGTTGCGAAACCGAGGAATTGGGCGACCCGCCGCTCGAGTTCGGCCAGTTTGGCCGTGTCGCCGTCCAGCAGGTCCAGCATGTCCTGCGCGGTGCCCATCGGGCCCTTGATGCCGCGCAGCGGGTAGCGGTCGATTAACTCGCGCAGCCGGGTGAGAGCGACAAGCGTCTCTTGCGCGGCCGACGCGAACCGCTTGCCCAACGTGGTGGCCTGCGCGGCGACGTTGTGGCTGCGTCCGGCCATCACCAGGTCGCGGTAGGCGACCGCGCGCTCGGCGAGCCGCGCCACCACCGCAATGCCATGGGAGAACACCAATTCCATGGACCGCCGAATCTGCAGCTGCTCCACGTTCTCGGTGAGGTCGCGGCTGGTCATCCCCTTGTGCACGTGCTCGTGACCGGCCAGGGCGTTGAACTCTTCGATGCGGGCCTTGACGTCGTGGCGCAGCACCCGTTCGCGCCCGGCGATCGAGGCGAGATCGACGTCCTCGAGCACCCGCTCGTAGTCGGCGATGGCCTCCGACGGCACGTCGATCCCGAGTTCCGCTTGGGCCCGCAGCAGCGCGAGCCACAGCCGGCGCTCCGCGACCACCTTGGCCTCCGGCGACCAGATCGCGACCATCTCCGCGCTGGCGTACCGGGCGGCCAGGACGTTCGGAATGCTCACGACATAGAGCTTACGATCGGCCTCCCCCGCTGACCGGCTTGCGGTCACATTGGCCCATCGGCCTCCACACCCTTCGGCCCACCTCGTCGCCGAATTGTCGCTGTGAGGCGGGCACTTCACCAATCCCTCCGGGAATTGGGGCCAATGGGACCGATGTGACTCACCGCGGCGCCATATCCTGTGCGAGATGTACTTCGCGGGCGTCGACCTGGCCTGGGCCGGGCGCAACCCCACCGGGGTGGCGGTCGTCGACGACGCCGGCCGCCTCGTGCACGTCGGTGCCGCCGGCGACGACGCATCCGTGCTGGCCGCGTTGTCGCCCTATGTGCAGGGGAAGTGCCTGGTTGGCTTCGACGCGCCGCTGGTGGTGACCAACCCGACCGGCCAGCGTCCCGCGGAAGCGGCGCTGAACCGCGACTTCCGCAGGTTCCAAGCCGGGGCGCACCCGGCCAACACCGCAAAGCGCGAGTTCGCCGACGGCCCGCGTGCGGCGCGCCTGGCGCACGCGATGGGGCTCGACATGGATCCGCGGTCGGCGGCCCCGCGGCGCGCCATCGAGGTCTACCCCCATCCGGCGACGGTGGTGCTGTTTCGGCTGGAGCGAACACTGAAGTACAAGGCGAAGCCGGGCCGGGACCTCGAGCAGCTCAAATCCGAGCTGCTGTTGCTGATGGACGGCATCGAGAAGCTCGCGCACGCCGCTGTGCCCCTACACGTGTCCGGCCATGACGATTGGCTTCGATTGCGTAACCGCGTAACCACAGCTCAGCGCAAAAGCGAGCTGCGCCGCGCCGAGGATCCGGTCGACGCGGTCGTCTGCGCCTATGTGGCGCTCTACGCGCAGCGTTGCCCGGCGGAGGTGACGATTTACGGCGACTTCGCCACGGGATACATCGTGACGCCATCGCTGCCCGCGGACCGCACGGGCCGCTGATCGATGGGCGCAAGCACGTCGATGAGGTCGACCACCGTCCCCAGTGCCGCGGCGCGGGGGTCGCGCCCCTCGACCAAGGCGGACACCACCGAGCCGTCGACCGCGCAGATCAGCGTGCATACCAACTCGATGTGCACCGTCCGGCCCGAACGCTCGATGGCTTCGGCCACGGCCTCGGCGCGCTGTCGCAGGCTGCGACGCATGGTTTCGCGCAACGCGGGCAACCGCGTGCACGCGATGTGTCGCTCGTAGCGCGAGATCAGTTGGTCGCTCAGTCCCGGACTGGACACATCCCCAACGAGCAGGTCGACCAACACCTCGGCGATGGTCTCGGGTCCGCGGCGGCGGCGGGACAACGCGGTGACCCGCGACCGCAACTGCGCCACTTCGATCATCGCTATGTGTTCGACGGCGCGTGCGATCAAATCGTCAAGGGACGAGAAGTAATACGTGGTAGACGCCAACGGCAGTCCGGCCCGCCGGGCGACCGCGCGGTGCCGCACCGCCTCGAAGCCGCCTTCGGCAAGCAGTTCGGCGGCGGCGCTCACGAGCGCATACCGTCGACGTTCTCCCTTGGGAGTGACTGCTGCCGTCACGAGTAGCCATCGTGCCAGCCAAAGTGGTACTGCATTGCCATTTCCGCCAAACGCTTCGCCAAACCAACGTGGCATGATGGCCCGCATGCCCGACTTGAGCCGCCGTGCCCTGATGGGCCTCGGCGCCGGTGCGGTGGGCGCGTACGCGCTCGACATCCTGCTCAAGCCGCGGCCGTCTCAGGCCATGCCGTCGCCGGCCGCCACCCGGGCGCCGCTGGCACCACCGCCACCGGCGCCCCTCGAGCCGGCTCCCCCGGGCCAGCCCGCGCCCACGATGGTGACGGGCTCCTTCGTCTCGGCGGCGCGCGGCGGAATCAACACCAACTGGGCCATCGCCCGGCCACCCGGTCAGACCAAGCCGCTGCGACCGGTGATCGCGCTGCACGGCAAGGGCAGTGACGCGTCGACGGTGATGGCCGGTGGCGTCGAACAGGGCCTGGCGCAGGCCGTCAACGCGGGGCTGCCGCCCTTCGCGGTGGTCGCCGTCGACGGCGGCGGCAGCTATTGGCACAAGAGGGCGTCCGGCGAGGACAGCGGGGCCATGGTGCTCGACGAGCTGATCCCGATGTTGAGCACCCAGGGCCTGGACACCTCCCGGCTGGCGTTTTTGGGCTGGTCGATGGGCGGCTACGGTGCGCTGCTGCTCGGCGGGCGGCTGGGCCCGGCGCGCACCGCGGCGATCTGCGCGGTCAGTCCCGCCCTGTGGCTCTCCTCGGGCGCGGCGGCACCCGGGGCGTTCGACGGGCCCGACGACTTCGCGGCGAACTCGGTGTTCGGGATGCCGGCGCTGGGCTCCATTCCCATTCGCGTCGATTGCGGCGACAGCGATCCGTTCTACGCCGCGACCAAGCAGTTCATCGCCCAACTGCCCCATCCGCCGGCGGGCGGCTTCTCGCCCGGCGGTCACAACGGCGAGTTCTGGAGTTCCCAGCTGCCGGCCGAGCTGACGTGGATGGCGCCGCTGTTGGCGGCGTGATTTCGGGCCCGCGGGTGTGGCGTTACGCTCGCGAAGGTGACCGCACCGTTCGACTGGGATTTCCCGTACGCGTGGCCGCGAAAGCCCATCCTGGCGGAAGACGTCGTGTGCACGTCACAGCCGCTGGCCGCCCAGGCCGGCCTGCGGATGCTCGCCCAGGGCGGCAGCGCGGTGGACGCGGCCATCGCCACCGCCATCGCCCTCACCGTGGTGGAGCCGGTGTCCAACGGCATCGGCTCGGACGCCTTCGCCATCGTGTGGGACGGCCGGCAGCTGCACGGCCTGAACGCGTCCGGCCGCTCGCCCGTGGCCTGGACGCCGGAATACTTCGGCGGCAACGCCGTTCCCGCGGTCGGCTGGAATGCGGTGACCGTGCCCGGCGCGGTGTCGGCGTGGACCGAGTTGCACGCCAAGTTCGGCAAGCTCCCGTTCGAAAGGCTCTTCGACCCCGCAATCCACTACGCCCGCAACGGTTTCCTGGTCTCGCCGATCGTCGCGCAGCAATGGGCGGTGCAAGTGCCGCTCTTCGAGAAGCAGCCGGGATTCGCCCCGGCGTTCATGCCCGCCGGCCGGGCGCCGAAAGCCGGTGAGCGGTTTCGCTTCCCCGAGCAGGCGACCACGCTCGAGAAGATCGCGGCGAGCAACGGCGAGGCGTTCTACCGCGGCGAGCTGGCCGCCCAACTCGAAGCGCACGCCAGCGCCAACGACGGCGCGATGCGGGCGGACGACCTCGCCGCTCACCGCGCCGACTGGGTGGGGACCATCAGCACCACCTACCGCGGGTACACCGTGCACGAGATTCCGCCCAACGGCCACGGCATCGTGGCCCTGATCGCCCTGGGAATCTTGCAACATTTCGACATGGCCGCGCTCCCAGTCGATTCCGCCGACAGCGTGCACCTGCAGATCGAGGCGGTGAAGCTGGCGTTCGCCGACGCGCAGGCCTACGTCGCCGACATCGAACACATGCCGGTGCGACCCGAGCGCCTGCTGGACGACGAATACCTGAGGCGGCGCGCGGCGCTGATCGATCGCACGCGGGCGAAGGCGGCGTCCGCGGGCGCCCCGAGCGGGGGGACCGTGTATCTGACCGCGGCCGACGCCGCGGGGACGATGGTGTCGATGATCCAGTCGAACTACATGGGGTTCGGATCCGGCGTCGTGGTGCCGGGCACCGGCATATCGTTGCAGAACCGCGGCGCGAATTTTGCTGCGGCCGAGGGCCATCCGAACCGGGTCGGGCCGGCCAAACGGCCCTACCACACCATCATCCCGGGTTTCGTCACCAAGGATGGCGCCGCGGTGATGAGCTTCGGAGTCATGGGCGGAACGATGCAACCGCAGGGCCACACGCAGGTGATGGTGCGCATCGCCGATCACGGACAGAATCCGCAGGCCGCGTGCGACGGACCGCGGTTCCGGTGGGTCCAGGGCATGCAGGTCGCCTGCGAGAAGGGTTTCCCGCAGGCGACGCTCGACGAGCTTCGGCTGCGCGGACACGACCTGGTCGCCGTCGACGACTACAACCAGTTCGGCAGCTGCCAGGCGATCTGGCGGCTGGACGGCGGGTATCTTGCGGCGAGCGACCCTCGCCGCGACGGCCAGGCCGCGGGTTGCTAGACGCTGATCTTGCCCTCCGCGGCCGCAAGCGCGATGTCGCCGCGAAAGTGGCTGCCCGGCAATCGGATCGAGCGCATCAATTCGTATGCCCGCTCCCGCGCCGCGGCGAGGTCGCCGCCGGTACCCACCACCGAGAGCACCCGGCCGCCCGACGACACCACCTCGCCGTCAGCACGCCGTGCCGTGCCCGCGTGCAGCACCCCCTCGGCTTCGGAGCCGCCGACCACGTCCCCGACCCGGGGACGGCCGGGATAGTTCTCCGCCGCCAGCACCACCGTGACGGCCGCCCCCTGGTGCCAGCGCAGCTCGCCGAAGTCGGCCAGCTTGCCGGTACCGGCCGCGTACAGCAGCTGCCCGAGCGGCGATTCCAGCAGCGCCAGCACCGCCTGGGTCTCGGGATCGCCGAAGCGGCAATTGAATTCGACCACGGCCGGCCCGTTTCCGGTGATCGCCAGTCCGACATACAGTAGCCCGCTGAACGGGCTGCCGCGCCGAACCATCTCGGCCGCAACGGGTTCGACGATATTACCGACGATGTCCCGGTACACCTCGTCGGGAAGCCATGCGACGGGCGCATAGGCGCCCATGCCGCCGGTGTTGGGTCCGGTGTCGCCGTCGCCGACACGCTTGAAATCCTGCGCCGGCAGCAACGGCACCACGGTCTCGCCGTCGACCACGCAGAACAGCGACACCTCGGGTCCGTCCAAAAAGGACTCCAACAGCACCGGATGACCCGCCTCCAGCAGCCCGGCGGCGTGTGCGCGGGCGGCACCGCGATCCGCGGTCACCACCACGCCCTTGCCGGCCGCCAGGCGGTCGTCCTTGACCACCCAGGCCGGGTCGCCCGCCGGCGGCCCGAAGCGGTCCAGCGCGGCATCCAAATGCGCGGGGCTGTCAACGGTTTCACTGGCCGCGGTGCGCACGCCGGCGGCGGCCATCACCTCTTTGGCGAAGGCCTTGGAGCCCTCGATGCGGGCGGCGTCCTTGCTCGGCCCGAAGCAGACGATGCCGGCGGCCCGCAGGGCGTCGGCCACGCCCAGCACCAGCGGCACCTCGGGACCGATGACCACCAGGTCGGCCCGGACGTTGCGCGCCAGGGCGACGACGTCCTCGCTCGAGGTGATGTCGACGTCGTGCTGCTCGGCCACCCGAGCGGTGCCCGCGTTGCCGGGGGCAATGGATAGCGCCGTGACCTGCGGGTCTTTCCGAAGCGCCAGCAGCAGCGCGTGTTCTCGGGCACCCGAACCGATCACCAGGACTCGCACGACACGTCAGACTAGCCCGGACGAACGCCGCGCGCCTACGGCACCGCGCTCACACAATCTTTTCGAGCAGATTCTTCAGGTCTTTTCGCTGCGCGACGGTGAGACGCCCGAGGCGCTTGTCGAACTCGTTCGACAGCAGCGCCAACCCGTCCGTGGCGGCTTGGCGTCCGGCCGGGGTGAGCAGGAGCCGATGCCGCCGCAGATCCGTGGCGTCGATTTCGCGCCGCACGAAGCCCGCGGCCTCGAGCCGTTTGAGGTAAACCGTGACGGTCGCCTTGGGCATGCTCAACGTCGCCGCCAGTTCGGCCGGGTAAGGGTGCTCGTCGATCTCCGCGAGCAGGAACAACTCCTTGGATTCGAGCCCCAGCGCGCAGATGTCGGCCTCGGCGCACGAGATGACCGACAGCAACACCCGGTAGTTCAACGACCAGATCTTGGCCGCGTCGACCGCGACCGCCCGCTTGCCAGATTGTTCAGACATGAACTAGTTTAGGACTGAACAAACACATAATCGAACAACTTACCAGAAAGCGGTCCATATGCCTCTGGATCAGTACGTGACACTCGGACGCTCCGGTCTGCGCGTCAGCCCCCTGTGCCTGGGCGCGATGACGTTCGGCGAGGACCTGGGTTGGGGCACCAGCGTCGAAGAGTCCCAACAGATCATCGACCGATACACCGATCTTGGTGGCAACTTCATCGACACCGCGAACTTCTACACCCGGAGCCACTCCGAGAAGATCATCGGCGACCACGTCGGGCGCGACGCCGGTCGCCGCGACCGCTTGGTCATCGCGACCAAGTTCAGCGGCAACTTGTATCCGGGAGATCCCAACGGCGGCGGCTCGGGCCGCAAGTCGTTGATCAACGCCTGCGAAAACTCGCTTCGCCGTCTGCAAACCGACTACATCGACCTGTACTGGCTGCACATCTGGGACGCGAACACACCCATCGACGAGACGATGGCGGCGCTCGACGATCTGGTCCGCGTGGGCAAGGTCCGCTACATCGGCGTATCCGACACCCCGGCGTGGAAGATCGCTCAGGCCAACCTCATCGCGCGGTTTCGCGGCTGGGAGAGTTTCATCGGCCTGCAGGTGGAGTATTCGCTGCTGGAACGCGCCATCGAACAGGAGCTGGTGCCGATGGCGGGCGAATTCGGCCTCGGCATCACACCGTGGTCACCGCTCAAGGGCGGCGTGCTCAGCGGCAAGTACACCCGGGCCAACGCGGGTGGGCAAGACGCCGACCGCGGCGCGATGGTCAACGCCTTCCTGAACGACAAGACCTACGCGCTGATCGACGAACTCGAGACCATCGCCAAGGCCCACGAAACGACCGTCGCCAGTGTGGCGCTGGCCTGGGTGCGCGCGCAGCCCGGCGTCTCCTCCGTCATCATCGGCGCGCGCAGGCTCTCCCAGCTTCAGGACAACGTCCGCGCCGCCGACGTGAGCCTAAGCGCCGAGGAACTAACCCGGCTCGATCAGCTGACCAAGCCGAAGTTCGGGTTTCCGAACAACATGCTGGAGATGGCGCCGGGCATTCTCAACGGCGGGACTTCGGTCAACGGCGTGTCCAGCCCGATCTCCGAATACGTGATGCCCGAGGGTGTGCGGCCCTACTGATTCTTTGTCAGCCGAGTCCGCGATAGATCAGCCGGGTGTATTTGCGCGTTCGTTCGGTTCCCCCCGACGTGACTTGCCCCATCTTGTTCATCACATAGGCGAACGTGGCGTGGCGGTCGGGGTTCATGACCACCATGGACCCGCCCCAACCGCCCCAGTAGCAGATTCTTTCGTCGGGGATGTCGGGCACCGCCTCGGCGTGGGGCAGGGCGAAGCCGATGCCCCATCGCGCGGGCATACCCAGCACCAGGTCGGTGCCGTTCGCCTGCTCGTCGAAGATCAGGTCGATGGTCTCTGGCCCGAGGAGCCGCGTGCCATTCACTGTGCCGCCCAACGAGATCGGGGACAGGGTGCGCACCAGCGAGCGCGCGTTGGCGTGTCCGTTGGCCGATCCGATCTCCGCCCGGCGCCACGCAGTCGTCTCGGCGGCCAGCGCTGTCTCCGATGTGGGCGGGATCGCCGCGAACGTCTTGTACATCGGATGGTCATGGGGAACCGCATCGAGCGGCACGTCCAACGGAGGCGGCGGGACCAGCTCGGCGATCCGGCCGTCGTCTTCGGGCCGCGCGCCGATCTGCAGGTCGGCACCGAGCGGCTGGACGATCTCTTGTCGCACAAACTGTTTCAGGCTCATCCCGGCGACCCGGCGGACGAGCTCGCCGACCAGGTGGCCGATGGTCACGGCGTGGTAGCCGGATGCGGTGCCGGGCGGCCACCAAGGCGCCTGGCCGGCTAGCCGTGAAGTCGACTTCTCCCAGTCGTAGACATCCTCGAGGGTGAAGGGCGGTTCCCAGCCCGACACCCCGGAGGTGTGGCTCAGGATGTGGCGGACCTCGATGTCTTGCTTGCCGTTGGCGGCGAACTCGGGCCAGTACCTGGCGACGGGAGCGAACGGGTCCAGCAGGCCGCGGTCGACGAGCATCAATGCCGCCAGGGCGGTCACGTTCTTGGTGCTGGAGAAGACGTTGACGATGGTGTCTTGCGACCATTCGCGGGTTCTCGCCCTGTCGGCGTGCCCGCCCCAGATGTCGACGACGAGCTCGCCGCCGACGTCGATGGCGATCGCGGCACCGAGCTCGCCGCCGGTCGTGACCTCGTCGGCGAGGGCCGCGACCAGATCCTCGAAGCGACTGTCGTAGTGGCCGTGCAGAACCCCCGTCGTGAAGTGGGCATCGATTGAGGCGCGGCTGCCGGCGACGCCCGTCTGGCTGTTCATCTGTGACCTCCCTTTTTCCAGTGAGGTCACTATGGGTCCCGCCGGGGAAGGAAACATCAGTCAAAGGACCTAGATGCTGACGGGTACCGGCGAATGACTTTCTAGGCCTTTCTGCCGATGTTCACCGCCTTCGACCAGCGCATGCTGGCTAACATGGCTGAGATCGACCAATGCGTGGACACGCCGCGATTGAACTGGAGCGACTTGGGCGTGAGCGAGCTGCCGACAGGAACGGTGACGTTGCTGCTCGCCGATGTCGAAGCCTCGACGCGGTTATGGCAGACCCAACCCGACACGATGGGCACGGCCATTGCGCGGCTGGACCACGCGGTATCGGACCTGCTGGCCGCGCACAACGGTGTGCGTCCCGTTGAACAGGGCGAGGGTGACAGCTTCGTCGTCGCTTTTGGTCGCGCCAGCGACGCCGCCGCGTTTGCCCTGCAGTTGCAACGCACGGCCCTTGAACCGATCCGCTTGCGGATCGGACTGCATACCGGGGAAACGCAACTGCGCGATGAGGCAAACTACGTAGGGCCGACCATCAACCGGGCGGCGCGGCTGCGTGACCTGGCTCATGGGGGCCAGACGGTGTTGTCGGGCACCACCAGCGATCTGCTGGCCGAAGCCCTGCCCGCCGATGCGTGGACGGTCGACCTCGGCACCCACTTGCTGCGAGATCTCCCCCGGCCCGAACGGGTTTCGCAACTCTGCCACGCCGACCTCCGCAACGACTTTCCGCCGCTGCGCTCGACGAAAAACACGGGGCGTCAGCATCTTCCGCCGCAATTCACCAGTTTCGTCGGGCGCGGCGCAGAGGTCGAGGCCGTGCGGCGGAGCATCGCCGACGGGCGGTTGGTGACCCTCACGGGCGCAGGCGGCGTGGGAAAGACCCGGTTGGCGGTGCAAGTGGCCGACCAACTCGACGACGATTTCGAAGACGGCGTGTGGTACGTCGACCTGGCGCCCATCGCCGATTCCGACGTCGTCCCGGTCACGGTGACGCGGGCGTTGGGGCTGCCCGACCAAGCGGGGCGTTCGACGATGGACACACTGACACGTTTCGTCGCCGGCCGGCGCATGCTCCTCCTTCTCGACAACTGCGAGCACCTGATCGACGCGTGCGCCTCACTCTCGGTCGCGGTGCTGACGGCGTGCCCGGGCGTGACCATCCTTGCGACCAGCCGTGAACCGCTGCGGGTGGCGGGCGAAGTTGCCTGGGCGGTGCCGTCACTGTCCGTGGCCGACGAGGCGGTGACCCTCTTCGCGGACCGTGCCCGCCAAGTTCGGCCCGATTTCGCTGTGAGCGAGAGCAATTCGGAGGCGGTGATCGAGATCTGTCGCCGGCTCGACGGAATCCCACTGGCGATCGAACTGGCGGCCGCGAGGGTTCGGGCACTGTCGTTGGAGCAGATTCTCGACAGCTTGCGCAACCGCTTCCGGCTTCTGACCGGCGGTTCGCGTACGGCCGTACGCCGCCAGCAGACCCTGCGGGCCTCGGTGGACTGGTCGCACGCGCTGCTGACGGAGCCCGAGAGAGTCATGTTCCGGCGCGCCGCCGCATTCGTGGGCGGCTTCGATCTCGATGCGGCACAGGCGGTTTGCGCCGAAAACGACCCCGAGCGCTATCAGACGCTCGACCAGCTCACGCTGCTGATCGAAAAGTCCCTTGTGGTCGCCGAAGACACACATCGCGGGGCGCGTTACCGCATGCTGGAGACGGTTCGCCAGTACGCCCTGGAGAAGCTCGGCGAGTCCGGCGAGGCCGACACCGTGCGTGCGCGTCACCGCGACCACTACGTTGCGCTGGCGGCCGAGCTCGACGTGCCGGGGCGCACCGCTCATCAGAGCCGTATCGAGCAAGCTGCCATCGAGATGGATAACCTACGGGCGGCGTTCGCGTGGTGTCGGGAAAACGCCGAGATCTCGCGGGCATTGCAACTCGCCTCGGTGCTGCAACCACTTTGGACCACTCGCGGCCGGTTGCGCGAGGGCACGGCGTGGTTCGCCTCGGCCCTGGCCGACGCCGTCGCTCACGACGTGGAGGTGCCGCAACCCGTCCGCGCCCGGGCGCTTGCGGACAAAGCGATACTCGAGGGCGCGCAGACCATCCACGACCACATGGACATGGCGTTGGAGGCTTTGGCGCTCGCCCGCGAGATCGACGACCCGGCGTTGCTGGTTCGCGCGCTCGCAGGTTGCGGAATCATTGCCGCCTACGACGCGGCCGCTGCCGGTACGTACTTCGAGGAAGCGCTCGGCCTCGCCCGCACCGTGGGCGACGACTGGAGTTTGAACCAGATCCTGGCGTTCCAGGCCTTCGCGGCCGTCACGGGCAAGGGTGACCCGGTCGCGGCACGCGCGGCCGGTGAAGAGGGCCGCGACGTCGCTGACGCGATCGGCGACGGCTACGCCTCTCGCGGGTGTCGGTGGTGCATCGGGCTGGCGCAGTGGTGGGAAGGAGATCTCGCCGGTGCCGTAACGCAATTCCGGGAGCTGGTTACCGAGTCGGAGGCGGCCCACGACGAGACGTGGAAAATGGCCAGCCTCGTGTCCCTCGGCCACATGCTTGCCTACACCGGTGACACGAGCGGGGCCCGCGCCGCCGCGAACGCGGCCGTTGAAGCCGCCGCGGACCTCGGACCGTTCAACCAGGGCTACGCCTACGCGGCGCTGGCCGTCGCGACGATCGCCGCGGGGGATGTGGGCGCATCGGCCGGCGCCGGCGAGGCCGCGTGGCAGCGTCTCAAGGTCCAGCCCGAACTCGCCGTCGTCAATGTCATTCCGCTGGCGGAAATTGCGTTCGCGCAGGGTGATCTGATCGCGGCGCGCCGCTGGGCCGACGATGCCGTCACCGTCGCCCCGGGCGTTCATCGGGTGCTCGCCTTGGCGAAGCGTGCGCGGGTCGCGATCGCCCAACACGACTGGGAGCAAGCGGAACGCGACGCCCACGACGCGCTTACCGGGGCGGTCGACGACAAGGCTTACTTCGTCCTCCCTGACGTCATCGAATGCCTGGCCGCCCTCGCGGCCGGCGCCGGCGCGAATCGAGAGGCCGCGCGCCTGTTGGGAGCGGCGAAGTCGGAACGAGACCGAACCGGCTACGTGCGGTTCCAGATCCACGACGCCGCACATGACGCCGCCGTCGCCGTAGTGCGGGACGCGCTGGGAGAGAACGAATTCCACCAGGCGTGTTCCGAGGGTGACGCCATGTCCATCGATGAAACGATCGCCTATGCGAGACGCGGCCGCGGCGAACGCAAACGGCCGTCAACCGGCTGGGATTCATTGACACCCGCGGAGATCAACGTGGTGCGGCTCGTCAGCGAGGGACTGCCGAACAAGGACATTGCCGCGCGGTTATTCGTCTCCGCGCGCACCGTGCAAGCCCACCTCGGCCACGTCTACTCCAAGCTGGGCCTCAGCTCGAGAGTGCAACTCGCCCAAGAGGCCTCGCGCCACACTTAGTCGCGAGCGTTGCCCCTGTGCATCTTCACTGCGTCGTTGACGTTGGCCTTCTTGTCCTCACCGGCGCCCTTGGCCGCGGCCTTCTTGCGCTTGGCCACCACGGCGTCGACGGCGCCGTTGAGCGCGGAACCCAGGGGGAACCCGAGGTAGTGGGTGAGGAAGACGGCCATCTCCTTGAGCTCGGTCTCGGAGAGTTCCCCGTTGAGCAGCGCCGCGTTGATCTGGATCTCGGCCAGGTCGCGGTTACCGACGGCGGTCACCGCCGTGAGCGTCATGATCCGCTTGTCGCGCATCGACAATCCCGGGCGGGTCCAGATGCTTCCGAACAGGTGGTCGACGGTCAGGTCGAAGTACGGGTCGCCCTCGACGTTGGGCATCTCCCAGCCGTAAACCTCGTTCATCTTCTCGAGGCCCTTGCGGCGAAGCTCGTCCATCATGCCTCTTTCTTGGTGTGTGGTACGCCGAGGCCGGCGGCCAGACCGTCATATGCCAACTGCGCCAGCGGCAAATCGACCTGCACCGACTGGCCCAACGACAGCGCCAGGCTCAGATCCTTCTCCCCCAGGCCACGAGTGTGCACGAACGGCTGGTAAAGGAAGTTCTCCGGTTCAATGTCTTTCATGTCATCCCGCACCATGATTGCGCCCGGACCACCGGTGAGTGCGTCGGTGTGCCGCACCACCCGGCCCAGCGCCTGCAGGTCCAGGCCGGCGGCCTCGGCCAGCTTCATGGCCTCGCAGGCCGCCATGTACGAGGTGAACGTTAACATATTGCGCGCCAACTTCATTCGCGTGCCCGCACCCGGTTCGCCGGCGTGGACGACCATCGCCGCCCAGTGCTTGAACGCCGGCTTGATTCGTTCGTAGACCTCGCGCTCGGCCCCCACCATGGTGGCCAGCTCGCCCTTCGCGGCTGCGGCCGCACCGCCGCTGACCGGTGCGTCGACGATGTGTATGCCCTGTGCGTTGAACTCGCGGGCCAGCTCGACGGCGGTGGTGTCGCTGATGGTCGAGTGGATCGCGATGACCGTGTCGGGGCGGGCATGCGTGGCCAGCTCACCGACGACCTCGCGCACCTGGGAATCGTCCAGGACGGTGATGTGGATGATGTCCGCGGCGGCGACGTCGGCCAGGGAATCGGCCAGCCGGGCGCCCTTTTCGGCCAGCGGGGTCATCGCCTCGGTGCGGATGTCGTACACCGTTACCCCACCGGGCCACTCGGTCATCTTGGTGGCCATCGGGGCGCCCATGTTGCCCAGCCCGATGTAGCCCAGCTTCAAGTTGTTCGTCATGACCGGATTATCTGCCCGCCGTCAACGTTGAAGATCTGCCCGGTGATCCACGAAGCCTCGTCGGAAAGCAGGAACAGGCACATGCCGACCAAGTCCTCGGGGGTTCCCATGCGCGACAGGGGAAGACCCTTGACGATGTCGGCGACCATCTCCTGTGGGGTGGTGGTCCGATTGGCTTCGGTGTCGATGGGCCCTGGCGCGATCGCGTTGATCCGGATGTTCTGGCCACCCAGCTCGCGCGAAAGCTGTTGGGTCAGACCGTTCACGCCCGCCTTGGCCAGGCCGTAGTAGTTCGAGTACAACCACGCCGCGGTGGACGACTGGTTCACGATCGCCCCGCCCCCGCGCTTGGCCATCTTCTTATAGACGGCGCGGGTGCACCACAGCGCCCCATCGAGATTGACGCTCATGAACTTCTGGTAGTACTCGGGGTCGATGGTGAGCAGAAAGTCCAGCTTCATACCCCCGAAGATCGCCGCGTTGTTGACGAGGTAGTCGATGCCGCCGAACTCGGCCAGCGTGCGATCGGCCATCGCCTTGGCAGAGGCCGGGTCGGACACGTCGACCGGGATGCTGATGGCCGAGCCGCCGTCGGCGGAGATCTGCTTGGCCACCCCTTCGGCCGCCTCCGCATTGATATCGGCTACCACCACCGCCGCGCCCTCGCGGGCCAGCGCCTCGGCGTAGGCTTGGCCGATACCGCCGCCCGAGCCGGTGACGATGGCGACCTTGTTTTCAAACCGCATGCTCTCGAGCTCCTTTAGTTCACCGCTGTGGCAATTGTCTTGGTTTCCAGGTACTCCTCGAAGCCGGCCAGACCCATCTCTCGGCCATTTCCAGACTGCTTGTAGCCGCCGAACGGTGCGTCGGCCGAATACCACACGCCGCCATTGACATTGATCGTGCCCGCGCGGACCCGCGCGGCCACCCTGGCCGCCCTGTCCGGGTCGGCGCCGAACACGGTGCCCGACAATCCGTATGGTGAATCGTTGGCGATGCGCACCGCGTCGTCGTCGCCGTCATGCGGAATCACCGTCAGGACCGGCCCGAAGATCTCCTCGCGCGCGCACCGTGCGTCGTTGCCCAGCCCCGCGATCACGGTGGGCTCGATGAAGAAACCGACCTCACGATCGGCCGGGCGCCCGCCCCCACACGCGAACGTCCCGCCCTCGGCGATGGCGGAGTCGAGATAGCCTTGGATCCGATCGCGCTGGCGCGCCGAAATCACTGGGCCGCAGATGGTTCCGGGATCGGTGGGGTCACCGGCCTTGATGCCGCCCATGGTTGCGGCCGCGATGGAGACGGCTTCGTCGTAGCGCGCCCGCGGCACCACCAACCGGGTGGTGATCGCGCACCCTTGTCCGGCGTGCATGCACACCGAGAATCCCGCCATGCTCACCGCGCCGCTCAAGTCGGCGTCGTCGAGGACGATGAACGCCGACTTGCCGCCCAGCTCCAGGAAGACCTTCTTGATCGTCGCGGCGCCGTCGGCCATCACGCTGCGGCCGGTGGCCGTCGATCCGGTGAACGAAACCATGTCCACCCGAGGGTCTTTCGCCAACAGCGCGCCCACGCCGTGGTCGCTGGACGTGACGATGTTGATGACGCCGGGCGGAAAGTCGGTGTGCTCGGCGATCAGTTCCCCCAGCACGGCCGCGCACCACGGTGTGTCGGGGGCGGGTTTGAGGACGACGGTGTTGCCGGCGGCCAGCGCCGGCCCGATCTTCGCGAGGTTGATCTGGTGGGGAAAGTTCCACGGCGTGATCGCGCCGACGACGCCGACGGCCTCGCGGGCAATCGTGCGACGGGTGGGGATGCCCATCGGCGATGCGAGGCCGAGATCCTGGTTGTACTCGTAGGATTCGGCGGTATCGGCCGCGAACGCGAGGTCGTTGACCGGGACTTCGAGCTGGGCGATGCTGGTGAGCATTCGCGGCGCGCCGACTTCGGCGATGGTGAGGTCGCGCAGCTCTTCGAGGTGCTGCTGCATCGCCTCGCGCAGCTGCCGCACGCATCGCACGCGCAGCTCGGTGTCGCGCGACCAGTCCGTCTCGTCGAAGGCGCGCCGGGCGGCATCGATCGCGCGGCCCATGTCCGCGGCGTCGGCATCGGCCGCGGCCCCGAGCACTTCCTCGGTCGCCGGGTTGATCGTCGGAAAGGTGCCGGCGCTGCCGGGCGACATCTTGCCGTCGATGAACAGTGAGCTCACGCCGTCGGCCAATAAGGCCATCTCCCGCTCCCGTCTGTGCGGACCGAATCGTGTGGGTGATCGGTGGACAGTTGTCCGATATTCTCGAATCGAACCATAGCCGTCCGGCCGTCGGCGGTGCAAGGCCCGATCCCGCCGCCGACGGTTTGCGGCCGGGAAATTGCACCTTAACGAGCATCTTTGCCGACCGGGCTTGCTTCCGGTCTCGTCCGTCCGATAGCTTGGACATGTGTCCAGCGATGCACTGGTGACGATCACGTCGCAGGCCGAACACCAGGCCGGCCGGCCGGCGCGTAACCGCCGCCAGGAGGAGACCTTCCGCAAGGTGCTTGCGGCCGGCATCGAGACGCTGCGCGAAAAGTCCTACGCCGACCTGACGGTGCGCGCGGTGGCGGCCCGGGCCAAAGTAGCCCCGGCGACCGCGTACACCTACTTCTCCTCGAAGAACCACCTGATCGCCGAGGTCTATCTCGACCTGGTGCGGCAGGTCCCCTACTTCACCGATGTCAACGACCCGATGCCCAACCGGGTGGAACAGGCGTTGCGCCACCTGGCGCTGGTGGTCGCCGACGAGCCCGAGGTCAGCGCCGCCTGCACGACCGCGCTACTCAGCGGCGGAGCGGAGCCGGCAGTGGCCGCCGCGCGCGACCGGATCGGTGCCGAGATTCACCGCCGCATCACCTCGGCCATGGGCCCGGACGCCGACCCCACCGCCGTTTCGGCGCTGGAAATGTCGTTCTTCGGGGCTCTCGTTCAGGCCGGCAGCGGCGAATTCACCTACCGCGAAATCGCCGACAGGCTGGCCTATGTCGTGCGGTTGATCCTGACCGGCGCGGGAGAGACTAGCCAGGAGAACAAAACCGGATGACCGTTCACGTTGGCGACCACGACCTGGTCCTCGATCCCTACGACTACGACTTCCATGAGGATCCCTATCCGTACTACAAGCGCCTTCGCGACGAGGCTCCGCTGTATCGCAATGAGGACCTGAAGTTTTGGGCGCTGTCCCGTCACCAGGATGTGCTGCAAGGGTTCCGCAACAGCACGACGCTGTCCAACAAATACGGCGTCTCACTGGATCCGGCGTCGCGCGGCCCGCACGCGTCCAAGACGATGTCCTTCCTGGCGATGGACGATCCCGCCCATCTGCGGCTGCGGACGCTGGTGTCAAAGGGGTTCACGCCCAGGAGGATTCGTGAGCTCGAGCCCCGTGTCACCGAGATCGCGACACGACACCTCGACACCATGTTGCAGAAGGCGAAAGACGGCGCGGTCGATTACATCGACGAGTTCGCCGGAAAACTCCCCATGGACGTGATCTCGGAGCTGATGGGTGTGCCGGAGCCGGATCGAGACCAGGTCCGCGCCTGGGCCGACGGCGTGATGCACCGCGAGGAGGGCGTCACCGACGTGCCGCCAGAAGCCGTCGAGGCGTCGCTCAACCTGATCGTCTACTACCAGCAGATGGTGGCCGAGCGGCGCACCAAGCCCACCGACGACCTGACCACCGCACTGCTTCAGGCCGAGATCGACGGCGACCGGCTCACCGACGACGAAGTGCTCGGCTTCATGTTCCTGATGGTGATCGCCGGCAATGAGACAACCACCAAACTCCTTGCCAATGCGGCGTTTTGGGGACACAAGAATCCGGATCAACTCACCGGTGTCTACGCCGACCTTTCGTTGGTGCCGCTATGGGTCGAGGAAACCCTGCGCTACGACACGTCCAGCCAGATCCTGGCCCGCACCGTCTCCGGGGGGCTCACCCTCTACGACACCACCATCCCCGACGGTGACGTCGTCTTGCTGTTGCCCGGTTCGGGCCACCGCGACGAACGGGTCTTCGACGACCCCGACGACTTTCTGATCGGACGCGAAATCGGGCCCAAGCTACTGAGTTTCGGTAGTGGCGCACACTTCTGCCTGGGCGCGCATCTGGCACGCATGGAAGCCCGGGTCGCGCTCACCGAGTTGTTCAAGCGAATCCGCGGATATGAGGTGGACGAGGCCAACGCCGTCCGCGTCCACTCCAGCAATGTCCGCGGATTCGCTCACCTACCGATGACCGTGGAGGTCCGCTGAATGCCCCGCTTTGACCCCCTGCCCGAGCGCAGGCCGGTGATCGTCGCCGGCGCCTCGTCCGGCATCGGAGAGGCCACCGCCGTCGAGCTGGCGGCGCACGGTTTCCCGGTCGCCCTGGGCGCCCGACGGGTGGAGAAACTGAACGACATCGTCGGCAAAATCAACGCCGAAGGCGGCGAGGCGGTCGGCTTCCACCTGGACGTCACCGACCCCAACTCGGTGAAATCCTTTGTCGCGCAGGCGGTCGACGCCCTGGGCGACATCGAGGTGCTGGTGGCCGGCGCCGGCGACACCTACTTCGGCAAGCTCGCCGAGATCACGACCGATGAATTCGAGTCGCAGCTGCAGATTCACCTCGTCGGCGCCAACCGCCTGGCCGCGGCGGTGCTGCCCGGCATGCTTCAGCGGCAGCGCGGTGACCTGATCTTCGTCGGGTCCGACGTGGCCCTGCGCCAGCGACCGCACATGGGGGCCTATGGGGCGGCCAAGGCCGCCCTGGTCGCGATGGTCACCAACTTCCAGATGGAGCTCGAGGGCACCGGCGTGCGGGCCTCGATCGTGCACCCCGGCCCGACGAAAACCTCGATGGGCTGGAGCCTGCCGGCCGAGAAGATCGGCCCCGCCTTGGAGGACTGGGCGAAGTGGGGCCAGGCGCGCCATGACTACTTCCTGCGCGCGGCGGACCTGGCGCGCGCCATCACGTTCGTCGCCGAGACGCCCCGCGGTGGCTTCATCGCGAACATGGAGCTTCAGCCCGAAGCCCCGTTGGCCGACAAGAAGGATCGCCAAAAACTCGCACTGGGAGAAGAGGGAATGCCGTCATGACGACAACTGCCACGGTGCCGCGGGTTTCCGGCGGCGAGGAAGAGCACGGCCACCTCGAGGAATTCCGCACCGACCCAATCGGTTTGATGAAGCGCGTCCGCGACGAGTGTGGCGACGTCGGTTGGTTCCAGCTGGTGGACAAGCACGTCATCCTGCTCTCCGGTGCGGGGGCCAACGAGTTCTTCTTCCGCTCGGCGGACGAGGAGCTGGACCAGGCCGAGGCCTACCCGTTCATGACGCCGATCTTCGGCAAAGGCGTGGTGTTCGACGCCAGCCCCGAGCGGCGCAAGGAGATGCTGCACAATTCGGCGCTGCGCGGTGAGCAGATGAAGGGGCACGCCGCGACCATCGAGGCTCAGGTCAAGGGAATGATCGCCGACTGGGGACCCCAGGGCGAGATCGAGCTGCTCGACTTCTTCTCCGAGTTGACCATCTACACCTCGACCGCCTGCCTGATCGGCGTGAAGTTCCGCAACCAGCTCGACCACCGGTTCGCGGAGTACTACCACGAGCTGGAACGCGGCACCGACCCGCTGTGTTACGTCGACCCCTACCTGCCGATCGAAAGCTTCAAACGGCGCGACGAGGCCCGCGTCAAA
The DNA here is from genome assembly GCF_001666915.1 of Mycobacterium sp. E3339. Taxonomy (NCBI): domain Bacteria; kingdom Bacillati; phylum Actinomycetota; class Actinomycetes; order Mycobacteriales; family Mycobacteriaceae; genus Mycobacterium; species Mycobacterium sp. E3339. Next base: position 36,249 of record NZ_LZIZ01000198.1, read on the forward strand.
CTCGTTGCGCTGGTGCAGGAGATCATGGACCAGCGGGTGGCCAATCCACCCAAGGACAAAACCGACCGCGACATGCTCGACGTGCTGGTGTCGATCAAGGATGAGGACGGCAACCCTCGGTTCTCCGCAGACGAGGTCACCGGGATGTTCATCTCGTTGATGTTCGCCGGCCACCACACCAGCTCGGGCACCTCGGCGTGGACGCTGATCGAGCTGATCCGCCACCCCGACATCTACGCCGAGGTGCTGACCGAGCTCGAGGAGCTCTACGCCGACGGCCAGGAGGTGAGTTTCCACGCGCTGCGGTCGATTCCGAAGCTCGACAACGTGGTCAAGGAGACGCTGCGGCTGCACCCGCCGCTGATCATCCTGATGCGGGTCGCCAAGGGCGAGTTCGAGGTCGAGGGCTTTCCGATTCACGCGGGCGACTTCGTCGCCGCATCCCCGGCGATCAGCAATCGCATCCCCGAGGACTTCCCCGACCCGGATGCGTTCAAGCCCGATCGCTACAACAAGCCCGAGCAGGCCGACATCGTCAATCGGTGGACCTGGATTCCGTTCGGCGCCGGGCGACACCGCTGTGTCGGTGCCGCGTTCGCACAAATGCAGATCAAGGCGATCTTCTCGGTCCTGTTGCGCGAGTACGAGTTCGAGATGGCCCAGCCGGCCGATAGCTATCACAACGACCACTCCAAGATGGTTGTCCAGCTCGCCCGGCCGGCCAAGGTGCGCTACCGCAAGCGGAAAGCCGGATGAGTCATGGGTTTTCGAATCGAAGTCGATCTGGATCTGTGCCAGGGCCACGCCATGTGCGAACTGGAGGCGCCGGACTACTTTCGGGTGCCCAAGCGCGGCAAGGTCGAGATCACCGATCCAGAACCGCCCGAAGACGCCCGCGACGAAGTCGAACGCGCGGTCGATATGTGCCCAACGCATGCACTGTTCATCAAAGAAGATTCAGGAGACTGACTTATGACATCACGAGCTTCACGCGAGGAACTCGAGGCATGGGTCGACCGCTGGCTGCAAGCCAACAAGGACTGCGAGAAGGCCGGTGACTGGCGGCCGTTGGCGGACTTCTACACGCGCGACGCCACCTACGGCTGGAACATCGGCCCCAAGGAAGACGTCATGTGCGTCGGCGTCGACGAGATCCGCGACATCGCCCTCGGCCTGGAAATGGAGGGCCTGGAGAACTGGGTGTACGAGTACCAGAAGGTGCTCATCGACGAGAAGCAGGGCGAGATCGTCGGCTTCTGGAAGCAGATCGTCAACAAAGCCGACGGCACCCAGGACGAGATCTACGGCATCGGCGGCAGCTGGTTCCGCCTCAACGCCGAGAACCTCATCGAGTGGCAGCGCGACTTCTTCGACTTCGGTCACGTGGCGAAGATGTTCGCGACGCTGATCGAGTCCGGCGACCTCAGCGCCGGCATGCAGAAGCGGATCGAGCGCAGCCTCGCCGGCGAAAAGCTGCCGGGCTACTACCCGCTTGGCCAGGCACCCGTCCCGATTTGGTGACCGCGGACCGATGACGGACCAACCAAGCATTTGATTTGTTGCACGCGCTATGCTGACGCGACAAGGGTGCCTGTGGCGCCCGTCACCAAGTTGTCCGGCATGAAGGCGCCGGGCAGCGCTGATCGATTCAAAGGCGAAATGGGGTCAGGACCATCGTGAAGACAAAAGGCGCACTGATCTGGGAGTTCAACCAGCCCTGGTCTATCGAGGAAATCGAGATCGGCGACCCGCAAGCGCACGAGGTCAAGATCCAGATGGAAGCGGCGGGCATGTGCCACTCCGACCATCACCTCGTCACCGGCGGCATCCCGATGGCCGGCTTCCCGGTGCTCGGCGGCCACGAGGGCGCCGGCATCGTCACCGAGGTCGGCCCGGGCGTGGAAGACATCGCCCCCGGCGACCACGTCGTGCTGTCGTTCATCCCGTCCTGCGGCCAATGCCCGACCTGTCAGGCCGGCATGCGCAACCTGTGCGACCTGGGGGCCGGCCTGCTCGGCGGCGCCGCGGTCTCCGACGGCACGTTCCGCATCCAGGCCCGCGGCCAGAACGTCTTCCCCATGACGCTGCTGGGCACGTTCTCGCCCTACATGGTGGTGCACCGCAGCTCCGTGGTGAAGATCGACCCGTCCGTCCCGTTCGAGGTGGCGGCCCTGGTCGGCTGCGGCGTCACCACCGGCTACGGCTCGGCCGTCCGCACCGCCGACATCCGGCCGGGTCAGGACGTCGCCATCGTCGGTGTCGGCGGGGTCGGCATGGCGGCGCTGCAGGGCGCAGTCAACGCCGGCGCGCGCTACATCTTCGCGATCGACCCGGTCGAGTGGAAGCGCGACCAGGCGCTGAAATTCGGTGCGACGCATGTCTATCCCGACATCAACGCGGCGCTGATGGGCATCATGGAGGTCACCTACGGCCTGATGGCCCATAAGGTTGTCGTCACCGTCGGCGAACTGCAGGGCGCCGACATCGACAACTACCTGAACATCACCCAGAAGGGCGGCACCTGCGTGGTGACCGCCATCGGCAGCCTGCTGGACACCAACGTCAACCTGAACCTGGCGATGCTCACCCTGATGCAGAAAAACCTGCAGGGCACCATTTTCGGCGGCGGCAACCCCCAGTACGACATCCCGCAGCTGCTGTCGATGTACAAGGCCGGCAAGCTGAACCTGGACGACATGGTCACCACCCAGTACCGCCTCGAGCAGATCAACGAGGGTTACCAGGACATGCTGGACGGCAAGAACATTCGCGGCGTCATCCGGTACACGGACGCCGACCGGTAACTCCCCCACCCACTGGTCCCGAGTGACCGGGTTCGGTCACCTGATGGCGCCGGGACGGATCGGCGCCATGACGGTGCGCAACCGCATGGTCATGTCTCCGATGGAGACCATGTACGGCACACCGGACGGGCTGCCGTCGCAGCGCACCCGTGACTACTTCGCCGCCCGTGCCAGAGGCGGGGTGGGATTGATCACGCTGGGCGCCACGGGAATTGACCATCAACACCCCGAGACGCCCGGGGGCCTGCACCTGGCCACCGACGAGGCGGTCGACGCGCATCGGGCGCTGGTGGAGGTTGTGCACGAGCACGGCGCCAGGATCCAGCCGCAGATCGTGCACGCCGGACCGGACGGTCTGGGGCCCGAGATCTTCGGTGTCACATCGTTGGGGCCGTCGGTGATCCCCTCCTACCTCACGGGGCGCCCGTCGGCCGAGATCACCAAGCACCAGTTGTGCGGGGTGCTCGATTTGTTCAAGGCCGCGGCGCGGCGTGCCGTCGAGGCGGGGTACGACGGCATCGAGCTGCACGCCGCGCACGGCTACATGATGTTGGGCTCCTTCCTTGCGCCCCAACGCAATCGCCGCACCGACGAGTACCGCGGCGATTCGGCGCGCGGCCGGGCACGGGTGGTGCTGGATGCGCTCGCCGCGATCCGCTCCGAGATCGGTAACGCCCTCCCGATCACGCTGCGCATCTCGGGCTACGAACGGGTCGCCGGTGGCCGCCCGATCTTCGAGACCGCGCAGCTGGCACCGGAATTCGTCGCGGCCGGTGTCGACGCCTTCCATGTCAGCGGCGGGGTGATCGACCGGCTGGTGACCGGCATGGTCAACGGCGCCGACGACGGGGAGGAGCTCAATGTCGGCGCCGCGGCCGCGGTCAAGCAGGCGGTCGACGTGCCGGTGATCGCCGTGGGCCGCATCCACGACCCCGTCCGCGCCGAGCGGATCCTGGCCGACGGGCGTGCAGATTTCATCGCGATGGGCCGTCCCCTGCTGGCCGATCCCGACCTGCCGCGCAAACTGCTCGAGGGGCGCCAGCACCGGATCCGTCGATGCATCTCCTGCGAAAACTGCATCGACGCAATGGAACAGCGTTTCTCCGTCGACTGCGCCGTCAATCCCCGCACCGGCAAGGAGCGCGAACTGTCGCCGGCCCGCGCCGCGCGCGCGAAGAGGGTCGTGGTGGTCGGCGGCGGGCCCGCCGGGCTGGAGGCGGCGCGGGTCGCCGCCGAACGCGGCCACCGCGTCACGCTCTTCGAACGCAGCGCCACGCTCGGCGGGGCGCTGCGCTGGGCGTCGGTGCTGCATCCCGAGAACCAGCCGTTCCTGCGCTACCTGCGCGACGAGATCACGCTCAGCGGCGCGCAAGTACAGCTCGGCCACGAGATTTCGGCTCGGGACATCGTCGACGCCGGCCCGGACGCGGTGATCGTGGCGACCGGGGGCCGCGTCGCGGTGCCGACGATCCCCGGCTCCGACCTACCGCACGTGCACACCGGGCCCGGGTTGCGTGAATTGCTGGGCGGCAAAGCGGAATCCGGCGCCCCGGCGTGGCGGCGGCTCGGGGCGTCCGCGCTGGGCGGCTGGCGGCAGCGCCTGGTGCGGCCCGCCGCCGTCCGGCTGGCCAGCCGCGCCTGGATGCCCGTCGGGCGCCGGGTCACGATCGTCGGCGGGGACCTGGTCGCCCTGGAATTGGCCGAGTTTCTGGCGAGCCGGGGTCGGCTGGTGTCGATTCTGGAATCCGGCAAGGACATCGCGCCCGAAGTGGGCAACAAGCGCAAGACTGAGCACATGGATCGACTCGACCGGCTGGGCGTCGCCGTGCACGTGCGGGCACGCGTGGAACGGATCATCCCCGAAGCGGTGATGTTCACCCCCGCCGGCGGCACCACCCGGCGGTTGCCGGCCGACAGCGTCGTGCTGGCCGGCGCGGTCGAGGCCGACACCACGCTGTTCGACGCGCTGATCGCCGCGTTGCCCGGCGCCGAGGTGCATGCGGCGGGCGACTGCACCGGGCTGGGGCTGATCCGAAAGGCCACCGAGGAAGGCGCGCGCGCCGCGTGCGCGATCTAGTGACAGGAGAAACAACGATGACCCAAACCGCCCAATCCCCGGCGCTGACCGCTTCGCAGTCCTCGTGGCGCTGCGCTCAGGGCAAAGACCGGGACGGCTGGCTGGCGTTGATGACCGACGACGTAGTCATCGAGGACCCGATCGGCAAGTCGGTCACCAATCCCGACGGCACGGGGGTCCGCGGAAAGGCGGCCGTCGGCGAGTTCTTCGACAACAACATCGCCAAGAATCAGCTGACCATCACCTGCGAGGAGACTTTCCCGTCCAGCTCGCCCAACGAGATCGCTCATATCTTGGTGCTGCAGAGCAAGTTTGAGGGCGGCATGACGAGCAAGGTGCGCGGCGTGTTCACCTACAAGGTCGACGACGCCGGGCTGATCACCAACATGCGCGGCTACTGGAACCTCGACGTGATGGAGTTCGGCCAGGAGTGACGCCGCGGCCGATCGCCGAGATTGCCGTCACGGTCGTGACGTGAGGCCGACCGCGACCATGGCGGCAATTTCGCCGCCCCTATGCTGGGGCCATGGCGTCGATCTTCACCAAGATCATCAACCGTGAACTTCCCGGCCGCTTCGTCTACGAGGACGACGACGTCGTCGCGTTCTTGACGATCGAGCCCATGACCCAGGGGCACACGCTGGTCGTGCCGCGGGCCGAAATCGATCAGTGGCAGGACGTCGACGGCGCGACCTTCGCGCGGATCATGGCCGTCAGTCAGCTGATCGGCAAAGCCGTGTGCAAGGCCTTCCGGACCGAGCGGGCGGGGGTGATCATCGCCGGGCTGGAGGTGCCCCACCTGCACGTGCACGTGTTTCCCACCCGCCGCCTGAGCGACTTCGGCTTCGCCAACGTCGACCGCAACCCGTCGGCGGAATCCCTGGACGAGGCGCAGGCCAAGATCAAGGCGGCCCTGGCTCAGTTGGCGTGAACCGGCTCCGGCGCCGGCACCTCGCTGACCCGCGGCAGCGTGACGCGGAAGCAGCAGCCCTGCCCGGGCGCGGTCGTCACCGTGACGGTGCCGCCGTGCGCCCGCACCAGCGAGTCGACGATCGATAGACCCAACCCGGTGCCACCGCTGGCGCGCGCCCGCGACGAGTCGGTGCGATAGAACCGCTCGAACACCCGCGACGCGTCCTGCTCGGTCATGCCGGGACCCTGGTCGGCCACCTCGAGCACCGCGTCGTCCCCCTCGGTGCCGACCCGCACGGTGACGTCGGCGTTCGCCGGCGTGTGCTGCAACGCGTTGGCGACCAGGTTGCTCAGCACCTGCCGGATCCGCGGTTCGTCTCCGAGCACCTCCGGGGTGCCGGGGCCGTCGAGGACTTCCATGGCGATGGTGCGCTTCGGATCGATCGCCTGTGCGTCGTGCACGGCGTCGCTGGCCAGCGCCAGCAGGTCGACCCGGTTGTGCTCCAGTGGCCGCTGCACATCAAGGCGGGCCAACAGCAGCAGGTCGTCGACCAGCAGCCCCATTCGGCTGGCTTCGCTCTCGATCCGCGACAGCAGCATGGCGACGTCGCGCGCGGCGCCCTGGCGATACAACTCGGCGAAGCCGCGGATGGTGGTCAGCGGGGTGCGCAGTTCGTGGCTGGCATCGGTGATGAACCGCCGCATCCGCTCCTCGGAGCCGCGGGCCTTCGCGGCCGAGGACTCCGAAGACGCGAGCGCTTCCTGGATCTGAGAAAGCATGCCGTTGAGGGCGAGCGAAAGCCGACCCACCTCGGTACGCGGATCACGTTCCGGCACACGGCGATCCAGCTGACCGGAGGCGATCGCCGCGGCGGTCTGCTCGACCTCGGACAACGGCCGCAGGCTGCGCTGCACCACAGCGAAGCCGGCGATGCCGACCACCACCAGCACCGCCACCCCGATGCCGATCTGCAGCCACACCAGGGAGCTGACCGTGTGCTGGACGTCGGAAAGGTCGATCGCGACGGTCGTCAGGCCGTGCGGGCCGCGCACCGACACCGCGCGCCACTGGATGTCCGACCCGTTCACCGACGGCAGCGTCGTCGGATTTGGGCCCACGTCGTTGTTGGGCGGCAAGGCCGGTTCGGCGTTGCGGTCGTTGATGGCGGTGAACGGAGTGCCGTCGATGCCGATGCCCCGCACGTAGAACTTCGACGGTGGCCGGCCGGGGTCGGGCCCCTCGTAGGGCGGCGGCGACTGCCGGCGGGGCGCCTGCGCCCACCCGCGGGACGCGTCCAGCAGCGTCTGGTCGATCCGCGTGACGAGGCTGTGCCGCAGGATCGACGTGACCGCGATGCCCGAGACCGCCAGCCCGCACGCCACCAGCACCAGGGTGGCAGCGACCAGCCCTACCCGGAGCGGCAATCCACGTCGATGCGGTGTGGCCATGATTGTTCGCTAACGCTGATGACCGGGCGCGCGCTCAGCGCGGTTCCCGCAACACGTAACCCACGCCGCGCAGGGTGTGCAGCAGGCGCTTCTCCCCGGTGTCGATCTTGCGCCGTAGGTACGAAACATAGGACTCGACGACATTGACGTCACCTCCGAAGTCGTATCGCCAGACGTGGTCGAGGATCTTGGGCTTGCTCAACACCGTGCCCGCGTTGATCACAAAGTAACGCAGCAGCGTGAATTCGGTCGGCGACAGCGAGACCGGTTCGCCGGCCTTCCACACCTCGTGCGTTTCCTCGTCGAGTTCGATGTCGGCGAAAGTCAGTCGGGCACTGCGCGGTTCGGCTCCGCCCTTGCCCGCGCGGCGCAGGATGACCCGCAGCCGGGCGACCACCTCTTCGAGGCTGAACGGTTTGGTGACGTAGTCGTCGCCGCCCAGCGTCAGGCCGGCGATCTTGTCCTGCAGCGAATCTCGGGCCGTCAGGAACAGCGCTGGCGCGTCGATACCGTCGGCGCGCAGGCGACGCAAAACCCCGAACCCGTCCATGCCGGGCATCATCACGTCGAGGATCACCGCGTCGGGGCGTGCCTCCCGCGCGCGATCCAGGGCCTGGGCCCCGTTCGTCGCGGTGTAGACCTCGAAGCCCTGGAATTTGAGGCTCACTGAGAGCAGTTCAACGATGTTGGCCTCGTCGTCGACTACGAGGACGCGAGCCTCCGGTTTCGATTCGGTTGGGGTTACCGCGGTCATCAGGTTCTTCTGCCTCTTGTTGAACGTTAGCTATGTGAAGGTTGTGTGATTGCTGAAAGCTCAGTGCCAACACTCTGATAGTAGTCTGCCAGGAATCCTCGCATCGGCTTGGACCTGCGCAAGTCGGTGCGGCCGCGTCGCGAATAAACTCGTGGAATGAACCTCGCCGCACGGATCGTCTCGGCCGCGACCGCCCCGGCCCGAGTCGGGCTCGCCGCCGCGGATGCCAGCCTGACCGTCGCGAGCACGGCGGTGGGGGTGGCGAAACGCGCTCTGGGTGACGGCGGGACCGCCGGCACCACCGCCATGACGTCCATGCTCGGAATCGACGACGCGATCGTGCGCGCCAACCGGCTCGCCCGACTGCTGGACGACGACGCGCCACTGGGACGGGCCGTCGCGCCGGACGGGCCGATCGATCGGCTGCTGCGCCCGGGCGGCGTCGTCGACATGCTGACGTCGGAGGGTGGCCTGCTGGACCGCCTCACCGCGGAGGGCGGCGGCCTGCACCGCACGCTGCAGCCCGGCGGGCTGGCCGACCAGCTGGTCGCCGAGGACGGGTTGATCGAGCGCTTGCTGGCCGAGGACGGGCTGGCCGACCGGCTGCTCAGTGAGGGCGGGCTGGTGGACAAGCTGACGGCGAAGCACGGTCCGCTGGATCAGCTCGCCGACGTCGCCGACACCCTGGCGCGGCTGACGCCCGGGATGGAAGCGCTGGAACCGGCGATTGCCACGCTGCAGGACGCCGTCGTCGCGCTCACCATGGTGGTCAACCCCCTGAGCAATATCGCCGACCGCATTCCGCTGCCGGGCCGGCGACGCCCTTCGTCGCGTCCGGTGCGCTCAACGCGCGTGATCGACAGCGGCGAGTGACCGATTACGCTTGACCCGGCTTGACCCCGCCTCCTTAGCTCAGTGGTAGAGCACTCGCCTTGTAAGCGAGCGGTCGTCAGTTCAATCCTGACAGGGGGCTCCGTACGGTGACTGCCGATGGATGACGCGCGTTTTCGCGGCAGTGTTGCGGTAACGTCCTGGGGGTGCGCGCGGAATCTGTAGGTGCCGCGGCCGCGGTCGCCGCGGTCTTTGCCGCGTGTTCGTGTCCCACCGGTTCGGCTGACCCCACGCCGGAAGATCCACCGTTCCCGGTCGGTGGGATGGGCGTGCCCGTGCACGTGCGGGCGGCCGGCGGCGCAACCGCCGACATCACCGTCAACAGTGCAACGTGGTTGCCGCCGGGGTGCGCCTCCCATTTCGCGAATCCGTCGGGTGACCCCGGCTGCAACGTGGTGGAACTGACCATCACCGGGACGTCCCACAGGTTCTTCCAGTTCGACCAGGGCTACATGTTTGCCGGATACGGCGGTGGCGATCAGCCATGGACCCATCCCGGCGACGCCCCCCGGCCGGCGTCGTTGGCGGTCGACTTCAGGCGGCTCGACAAGATGCCCGCGCTGCAGCAGGGCGGCCTACAGGACGGCCAGACCGCGCATGGATTCGTCGGCTTCGTTATGCCGGCGGGGGGTGACCTGTACATCACGATCAACGATCCCGCCCAAGCCGCTCCATACACCGAAGCGGGTTTGATCGTCCACACCTGACGCGGTCACCGCGGAGCGACCGCGATGACTGCCGCCGTCAGATTCCCGCACAGATGTTCACGAACGGAATGGGCGCGCAGACGCTGACCCAGACATGCGGCCTGGGGCCGCCCCACGCCGGCGGCGGAGGCGGCGGAGGTGGCGGGGGCGGTGCTTCCGGAGGTGGCGGGGCCACTGGTTCGGGTGCCTGCGCCAGAACGACACACGTATTGGATGGTGCGTCGTAGACCGTGCCTTGGCCACATTCGGCGGCTCTACTCACCGCCGGCGAGAGGGACGTGGTCGCGATGGCCAGACCGATTACGGCTGGGCCGATGAGTGCGAAATGATTAGCCATGGTGAGCACCGCCAATCTCCGTGCAGGGAGATCGTATCCCCGTCAGGGTTGCTGCGGAAGGGCTATTTGACGCACGTTTGGCGGGCCGGCGGACCCAAGAACCGCATGCGTAGGGCCGGCCGCAGCGGGTAGCCGATATCAAAGACTTGCCGCTCACTCTGGAGGTCCGCGATGCCGGTTACGGCGGGGCCCGTTCCCGGGCTGACGTCGGGTTTGCGCAGGGTCCCGACGGACCCGGGACGTTTCCGCACCGGGCGTTGGTGGCTGCTCGCCGAGGGCGTGTTGGTGAGCGCGTTCGGCGTCGCCGGGCTGCTTTCGGATGCGCTCCATCCGCACGCCGGCCCGACCGGCGTCCCCGTTCTCGGCCTGGCGTCGGCTCCGGCGCACAGCGCGATACTGCTGGCGCTCGGGGTGCTGGCCATCGCGGCCGTCGCCAAACGCCGTGCGGCCGTGGCGGTTACGGCGTTGAGTGCCGTGGGCTACACGCTGTTGTTGTTTTTCAGCAGTGTCGCCACCGCGCGTACGACGCCGACGCCGCTGGGGTTCCACGCAGCCGACATCGTCCTGCACGGCGTCCTGGCGGTGGTCAACCTGGCCCTGCTGTTGTGGCTGATTCCCGACGAGTTGGGGGACGAGGCCTGGGTGCCGCGCCGGGGACGCGACCGCGACCAGCCGCAGTCCGCGGCCGCCGGAGCGGTTCTCGAGCGGGAGGCCGCATCACCGAGCGCGGCTTCACCGACGGTGCCGCCCGAGCCGGAGATGGGAACCGTTGACAGCAACCCCGGGCCAACCATCCCGCCGCCCGACGTTGCCTCCCCGTCCCAGAAGGTCAGCGAGTCAACCCCATTGGGGCACTCCGCGACGCGGCGTTCGAGGGGCGTCACGCCCGCGGTCTTGGTGATGGTGATGCTTGTCGTCGGCATCGAGGTTGCGGTCGTAGACATCCACGAGTTCCGACGGGATCCGCGGCCGGGTGATGGAGTCCC
>NZ_LZIZ01000199.1:0-786 GCF_001666915.1 Mycobacterium sp. E3339
GTTGAGTCGGCGGCGTGTTATTCGTTTGATTTGGCTGTGGAGATTCCGTTGCGGGCGACGGTTTTTCGGGTGGCGGCTGATGAGCATGTGTTGGTGGCGGTGGCTCATCATATTGCTGCTGATGGATGGTCGATTTCGCCGTTGGTGCGTGATTTGGGGGTGGCGTATGCGAGTCGGTGTGCGGGGGGTGCGCCGGGGTGGGCGCCGTTGGCGGTGCAGTACGTGGATTACACGTTGTGGCAGCGGGCGGTGTTTGGGGATTTGGATGATCCGCACAGTGTGATTGCGGCGCAGTTGGCGTATTGGCAGGACGCGTTGGCGGGGATGGCGGAGCGGTTGGAGTTGCCGACGGATCGGGCGTATCCGGTGGTGGCTGATTATCGGGGTGCGCGGGTGGAGGTGGGGTGGCCCGCGGTGTTGCAGCAGCGGGTGCGGGCGGTGGCCGGTGCGCATAATGCGACGAGTTTTATGGTGGTGCAGGCGGCGTTGGCGGTGTTGTTGGCCAAGCTGGGTGCGACTTCGGATGTGGCGGTGGGGTTTCCGATCGCGGGGCGTCGTGATCCGGCGTTGGATGAGTTGGTCGGGTTTTTTGTCAATACGTTGGTGTTGCGTACGGATTTGTCGGGCAATCCCACGGTGGCGGAGTTGTTGGCGCAGGTGCAGCAGCGCAGTCTGGCCGCCTATGAGCATCAGGACGTGCCCTTTGAGGTCTTGGTGGAGCGGCTGGGTCCCACCCGCAGCCTCAGCCATCACCCCCTGATCCAAGTCGTCCTCGCCTGGCAGAAC
>NZ_LZIZ01000200.1:0-15430 GCF_001666915.1 Mycobacterium sp. E3339
CGACAGGTTCGGCCAGTCGGTGGTCAACGCCAACGCGATCCTCGATGACGTCAATCCGCAGATGCCCCAGGCGCGCCGCGACATTCAACAGCTGGCGGCGCTCGGGGACACCTACGCCAACGCCGCACCCGACCTGATCGATTTCCTGAACAACGCGGTGGTCACCTCGCGCACCATCAACGCGCAGCAGAAGGACTTGGACCAGGCGCTGTTGTCGGCGGCCGGGTTCGGCAACACCGGTGCCGACATCTTCAACCGGGGCGGCCCCTACCTGGCCCGCGGGGCCCAAGACCTGGTGCCCACCGCGCAACTGCTGGACACCTACAGCCCGGCGATCTACTGCACGCTGAAGAACTATCACGACGTGGTGCCGCTGACCGGCGCCTCCGAAGGCGGTTTCAACGGCTACTCGCTGAACATGAACACCGAGGCGCTGTCCGGGCTGGGCTTGCTGGCCAACCCGGTGTCGGCGGTGGCCACCATCGCCAGCCTGGTCGGCGGGCTCGCCGGCGTCGTCGGCGGCGCACCGAACCCGTACACCTACCCGGAGAACCTGCCGCGGGTGAACGCGCGCGGCGGGCCGGGCGGCGCCCCGGGCTGCTGGCAGCCCATCACCCGGCACCTTTGGCCCGCACCGGAGTTGGTGATGGACACCGGCAACAGCATCGCGCCCTACAACCACCTCGATACCGGATCGCCATATGCGATCGAGTACGTGTGGGGCCGACAGGTCGGGGATAACACGATCAATCCCTAGAACCGCGGCGCGAAGAATGCAGAATGTCCTCGTGCTGGCGCGCAGGGACCGCTGACGTGCCGGGGTTTGGCTTCCACACCCTGGCGCTGCTGACCGCGATCGGGTTGGCCGGCCCCTTGCTGGCCGCGCTGCCGCGGCTGCGGATTCCGGTGATCATCGGCGAGCTGCTCGCCGGCCTCGTCGTCGGCCGCACCGGCTTGAACCTCGTCGACGTCACCAACCCGACCTTCCAGCTGCTCGCCAACGTGGGCTTCGCGCTGGTGATGTTCGTCGTGGGCACCCACGTCCCGGTCCGCGCCGGCGGGCTGCGCTCGTCGCTACCACGGGCGCTCGGGCGGGTGGCGCTGGCCGGCGGCGCCGCGGCGGCACTCGGTGTCGGGCTGGCGGTGGCGTTCGGGACCGGCCACGCGGCGATGTACGCGGTCCTGATGGCGTCGTCGTCGACGGCGCTGGCGCTGCCGGTGATCGATTCCCTTCGGCTGCGGGGGCCGCAGGTGGTCGCGGTCACCGCCCAGATCGCCGTCGCGGACACCGCCTGTATTGTCTTGCTGCCGTTGGTGATCGACCTGCATCACGCGCCCACCGCCGCGCTGGGCGCGCTCGCGGTGGCGGGCTGCGCGGCGGTGCTGTTCGTGGTGATGCGCCAAGCCGACGCCAGGGGCTGGCGCCGGCGCATGCACGCCTACTCCGAAAGCCACCGGTTCGCGCTGGAGTTGCGGACCAACCTTATGGTGCTGTTCGCGCTGGCCGCGCTCGCCGTCAGCACGCGGGTGTCCGTGATGTTGGCGGGGTTCGCGGTGGGCCTGGTGGTCGGCATGGTCGGCGAACCACGACGGTTGGCGCGTCAGCTGTTCGGCATCACCGAAGGGTTCTTCAGCCCGCTGTTCTTCGTCTGGCTGGGCGCCTCGCTGCAGGTGCGCGAGCTGGGCGCGCACCCGAAACTGATCCTGCTCGGCGCGGGCCTGGGCCTGGGGGCCGTGCTGGCGCATGCCGCCGGCCGACTGCTCGGCCAACCGCTGACCCTCGCGGTGCTCTCGGCCGCCCAGCTGGGTGTGCCCGTCGCCGCGGCAACCATCGGCACCGAGGAACACCTCCTGGTCGCCGGCGAGGCGTCCGCGTTGATGTTCGGCGCCTTGCTGACCATCGCGGCCGCGTCGATCGCGGGCGCGTTGGCGTCGCGCAAGCAGGTGGCCAACGGCCCTTCCGGCGCCGACCCGCCGCATGCCCAGCGGCACGACTGACGTCTAGCTGCGCGATTGGCCCAAAGTCCTTTGCGCTAGTGCCGTCGTGCCCTCGTCGGGGGCGGCGGCAATCGGCCATCGTGGATGGACGACGCAATACCGAAGGGAACGACCGCCATGAACACCCGCTTTCCGGATGCCGGCACGGTCCGGACCGTCCTGAGTCTGGCCGCGCGGGCACCTTCGGTGCACAACACGCAACCCTGGCGGTGGCGGGTGGACGCGTCGAGCCTGCACCTGTATTCCGACGAGAGCCGGCAGCTGCCCAACATCGACCCCGATGGCCGGGACCTCATGCTGAGTTGCGGTGCGGCCCTGCATCACTGCGTCGTCGCGCTCGCGGCGGTCGGGTGGCTGTCCAAGGTGACCCGGTTCCCGAATCCGGCCGACCCCAGTCACCTTGCGGCGATCGAACTTTCGCCACACCGCGCCGACTCCGTGGACATCGCGCTGGCCGCGGCGATACCGCGGCGCCGAACCGACCGGCGCTACTACAGCTCCTGGCCGGTGCCGGTCGGCGATGTCGCCCTGATGGCCGCGCGCGCGGCCCGTAGCGGGGTAACGCTGTGCCAGGTCGAAGACCTCGACAATTTGCGGGAGATCGTCGCCCAATCCGTGCGGGATCACTTGAACCAGGACTATCTTGCCGAGCTCACGGCCTGGAGCGGACGCTACGCGTCGGTGGCCGGCGTTCCCGCGCGCAACACACCCGCACCGGACCCGACGGCGAAGATTCCCGGCCGGTTCTTCGCCGGGCCGGTGCTGCCCATGCCGGCGGAATCCTCGGCGGCCGAGGACAACGCCGTCGTCGTCGCCCTGGGCACCCGCAACGACGACCGCCTGGCCCAGCTGCGCGCCGGCGAGGCGACCAGCGTCGTGCTGCTCACCGCGACGTCCCTGGGGCTGGCCAGTTGCCCGGTCACCGAACCGCTGGAAGTTCCCGACACGCGCGCGGCGGTCCAATCCGACATCTTCGGCGACAGCAACTACCCGCAGATGCTGCTACGGGTGGGCTGGGCGCCGATCAATGCGGACCCGTTGCCCGCGACGCCGCGGCGCGAGCTCTCCGAGTTCGTCGAGTGGATGACCGAATACGAACACCAGGCCGCGCACTGACCCGGCGAACTCACCGAAACGATTGCGGCGTGGAGGGATACGTGATGGAGGCGTTCACACTGGACCCTCGGTGCTGGCGGGTGGCCCGCGTCTTCGGCCGTAACCCGTTGCTGCGCCGCTCCGACCGCATCGAGGCGATGGTCGTGCTGGTCGCGATCGCCGTGTCGCTGCTCGGCGTCCCCGTCGCCGGTGTGATCGGCGCGACGACCTATGGCGCGCGGGACAAGGTGTACACCCAAGAGGCGCGCGAACGGCACCGCGTCGTGGCGACCGTCGACGAGGCGCGCGCCGAGGACTTCGGTGTGACTGTCGCACAGGCGAAGTGGCCGGGCCCCAACGGGGAGCGCGGCGGGACTCTGGAACTGTCCGAGCGCGTCCAGGCCGGCGGAACCGTCGACATCTGGGTGGACGGCGACGGCAATCCGGTGGTGCCGCCGCCCCCGACGTGGCTCGCCGCCGCCGAGGCGGTCGGCGTGGCGGTGGTGGCCGCGCTGGGCGTGACGATGGCGATGGCGGCACTGGTGGCGGTCGTCCGGTCCCGGCTGGATCGCGCGCGTGATGCCCTGTGGGAGCGCGACATCGAACTCCTCGCCGAGGCTTCGTAAACCATGAGCGGAAACGGCGGGCAGTCCGGTGCCGCAACCTTCGGCACCGCCGGGCTGCAGCGTTTGGTCGAGGTCCTGATCGAGCGCGGGTACCGCGTCATCGGCCCGACGTTGCGGGACAACGCGATCGTGCTCGATCAACTGCAGTCGGCCGACGACCTGCCGCGCGGGTGGGGCGTCGACGTGGCTCCCGGGCACTATCGGGTGCGCGCGCGCGACGACGACGCGGCGTTCGGGCACTCGTCCGGGCCCCAGTCGTGGAAGCAGTTCCTGCACCCGCCACGGCGGCGGCTGTGGTCCGGCAGCCGCGACGGCTTCACCGAATCCGAATCGGACGAGGAGGTGCCGCGGTACGCGTTCCTCGGGGTGCGTGGGTGCGACTTGGCGGCGATCGCGACGCTCGACCGGGTCCTTGGCCGCGGCCAGTACCCCGACAACTCCTTCGTCCGCCGGCATCGGCAGATTTTCGTGATCGCGGTCAACTGCACCGAACCCGGCGGGCTGTGCTTCTGCGCCTCGATGGGTACCGGCCCCGCGGCCGGACCGGGATACGACTTGGCGCTGACCGAGCGGGTCGAGAACGGCGGCGTGACCTACCTGGTTGAGGTGGGCACCGAAGACGGCGCCGACGTGCTCGCCGCCGTCGCGCACCGGGCCGCTGACGACGCTGAGATCGGCGCCGCGCGTGCCGCGGTGCAGGCGGCGTCGCAGCGCATGGGCCGCCAGATGCCCGAGGTGAATCTGCGCGACTTGCTGGTCCGTTCGCGGGAGTCACCGCAGTGGGACGAGGTCGCCAGCCGCTGCCTGACCTGTGGCAACTGCACCATGGTGTGCCCAACCTGCTTCTGCACCAGCACCGAAGACGTCAGCGATCTCACCGGTGAGCATGCCGAGCGCTGGCAGCACTGGTCGTCCTGCTTCGAGCCCGACTTCACCTACATCCACGGCGGCGGCAGCGTCCGTCAGTCCGGCGCCTCGCGGTACCGGCATTGGATCACCCACAAACTGGGCACCTGGCACGACCAGTTCGACATGTCCGGGTGCGTCGGCTGTGGGCGCTGTATCGCCTGGTGTCCCACCGGGATCGACATCACCGAGGAAATGAACAAGATGGCCCGCGATGATTGACGTGGCGGACACGGCGGTGATGGCGCCGAACCCGTACCGGGTGCGCAGCCGAATCGTCGAAAGCCCCGACTCCGCGACCCTGTGCCTGGAACCGCTCGGCCAGGTGCTGCGCGCTCCGCAACCCGGAGAGTTCATGATGCTCTACGCATTCGGTGTCGGCGAGGCGGCGATCTCCATC
This sequence comes from Mycobacterium sp. E3339, assembly GCF_001666915.1. NCBI lineage: Bacteria > Bacillati > Actinomycetota > Actinomycetes > Mycobacteriales > Mycobacteriaceae > Mycobacterium > Mycobacterium sp. E3339. The sequence continues at coordinate 5,026 of NZ_LZIZ01000200.1, forward strand.
AGCGGCGATCCCACCGTCACCGACGGATCGATCACGCACACGATCCGTGCGGTCGGCGCGGTGAGCCGGGCGCTGCACGACGCCCAGCCGGGAAGCATCATCGGCGTCCGCGGCCCCTTCGGCACCACCTGGGGGCTCGCCGAGGCCGAGGGACGGGATTTGGTGATGGTCGCCGGGGGCGTGGGCCTGTGCCCCCTGCGTCCGGCGATACTCGGAGCGCTGGCCGAGCGCTCCCGCTACGGCAAGCTGACGCTGGTGGTGGGCGCCCGGTCGCAGGCCGACCTCGTCTTCGCCGCTCAGCTCGAAAAGTGGGCGCACGACCCGCAGATCGATTTGCACCTGATCGTCGACGCCAAGACGCCGGGCTGGCACGGCGAGGTCGGCATGGTCACCGAGCCGCTGGGGCGGCTCGCCCTGGAACCCGATCGCACCACCGCGTTCCTCTGCGGCCCGGAGCCGATGTTGCGGTTCGGCGCGGAAACTCTGCTCGCGAAAGGCATTGCGCCACAGGATATCCGGGTGTCATTGGAGCGCAATATGCAGTGCGGGGTGGGGATATGCGGTCACTGCCAGCTGGGGCCGCTGCTGGTGTGCCGCGACGGCCCGGTGGTCGGCTTCGACGTGGCCGGTCCGCTGCTACGGGTGAAGGAGCTTTGATGAGCCGACCGACCCTGGCCGTGTGGAAGTTCGCCTCGTGCGACGGTTGCCAGCTGACCCTGCTGGACTGTGAGGACGAGCTGCTCACCCTGGCCAACCAGGTGCAGATCGCCAACTTCGCCGAGGCCTCCAGCGCGGTCGTCGCCGGGCCCTACGATGTGTCGCTGGTCGAGGGCTCGGTCACCACTCGGCACGACGAGCAACGCATCCAGGAAATTCGGCAGCAATCGAAGGTGCTGGTCACCATCGGGGCGTGCGCGACGGCCGGCGGAGTGCAGGCGCTGCGCAACTTCGCCGACATCGCCGAGTTCGCCTCCGTCGTCTACGCCAAGCCGGAATACGTTGACACGCTTGCGACGTCGACGCCCGCGTCCGCGCACGTCAAGGTGGACTACCAATTGCCGGGCTGCCCGATCGACCGGGGTCAGCTGCTCGACACGCTGGCGGCCCTGCTGATCGGACGCAAACCGCGGGTGCCGGCCAAGACGGTGTGCACCGAGTGCAAACTCCGTGGCGTGTCGTGTGTCGTTGTCGCCGAGGGGATTCCGTGCCTGGGCCCGGTCACCCACGCCGGTTGCGGGGCGCTGTGCCCCAGCCATCACCGGGGTTGTTACGGCTGCTTCGGCCCGTCGGCGGCCCCGCGGACCGCGACGTTGATTCCGTTGCTGCGCCGCGACGGCATGTCCGACGGCGACGTCGACCGAGTGTTCTCGACCTTCAACGTCGCCACCTTCGCCGCCGAACGGAGCGAGCAGTGAATCCCTCAGAGCGCACCCTGAGCGTGGGCGCGTTGACCCGCGTCGAGGGGGAGGGCGCGCTCCACGTCGCCCTGCGGGACGGGGAACTGCGCAGCGTGCAGCTCAACATCTATGAGCCACCACGGTTTTTCGAAGCGTTCCTGCGCGGGCGCGCCCACACCGAACCGCCCGACCTGACGGCGCGCGTCTGCGGCATCTGCCCGGTCGCCTATCAGGTCAGTTCCTGCAATGCCATCGAGGACGCCTGCGGGGTTCAGGTGGACGAGGAGCTCGTCGCGCTGCGGCGGTTGCTCTACTGTGGCGAGTGGATCAACAGCCACGCCCTGCACATCTACCTGCTGCACGCGCCGGACTTCCTCGGCTACGACGACATCGTCGGCATGGCGCGCGACCACCGGCAGGTCGTCGAGCGGGGGCTGGCGCTGAAGAAGGCGGGCAACCGGCTGATGGAATTCGTCGGCGGCCGGGCGATCCACCCCGTCAACGTGCGCCTGGGTGGATTCTATTCCGTCCCAATGCGATCCGAATTCGCCCCGCTCCAAGAGCTGTTGCGTCGCGCGCTGGACGACGCCGTCGCGACGGTCGAGTGGGTGTCCGGATTCGAATTCCCCGATCTCGAGCTCGACCACGAGTTCCTGGCGCTCACGGCGGCGGGCCGGTATCCGATCGAGAACGGTGTCATCGCGCGCAGCGCCGGTCCGGCGTTCGGCGTGGCCGAGTTCACCGACCACGTCGCGGAATCACAGCTGCCGCACTCCACCGCCCTGCACGCCACGCTCGACGGCGGTCGCTACCTGACCGGTCCGCTGGCGCGGTACTCGCTGAACGCGCGGGCGCTGTCTCCGATCGCCGCTCAGGCGGCGGCCGGCGCCGGGCTGGCGGGCGAATGCCGAAACCCGTTCCGCAGCATCGTCGTGCGCGCCGTCGAAGTCGTCTACGCGCTCGAAGAGGCGCTGCGCATCATCGATGAATACCAGCGCCCGTCGCGCCCGTTCGTTCCCGTCCCCGCTCGCGCCGGCGTCGGCCACGGGGTCAGCGAGGCCCCCCGCGGCCTGCTGTACCACCGATACCGGATCGACGAGGACGGGCTGGTGTCGGCCGCGACGATGATTCCGCCGACGTCGCAGAATCAGGGGGCCATCGAGGCGGACCTGGCCCGGCTGGTCTCCGGCAACCTCACGCTCGACGACGCCGCGCTCACCGGGTTGTGCGAACAGCTGATCCGCAGCTACGACCCGTGCATTTCGTGTTCGGCGCACTTCCTGACGCTGACGGTGGAGCGGGGATGACCGGCGACGCTGGACGGGTCGCCGTCGTCGGGCTCGGCAACCGTTACCGCCGCGACGACGGCGTCGGTGTCGCCGTTGCCACCGCTTTGGGCGACCTCGTGTGGCCGAATGTCGTTGTGACAAGCGATGTTGCGGAGCCCACGGCCCTTCTCGAGGCCTGGACCGGGGCGGGGCTGGCCGTGATCGTCGACGCGGCGATCGCCACGCCCGCCAACCCGGGTCGCATCCATCGGTATCAGTTGGACGAGGTGCCCGACCAGCCCGAGGGGCTGAGCTCGCACAGCGTCGACATCGGCGGCACCCACGCGCTGGCTCGGGCGCTCGGGCGGGTACCCGGCGCGGTGGTGGTCTTCGCCGTCGAGGCGGCGGACACCGGCGCCGGCGACGGGCTCACTCCGACGGTCGCGCGCGCCGTGCCGCTGGTGATCGACATGGTGGCCGCCGAGATCAATCGCTTTCGGTCAGCGACGCAATCGCGGCACGCAGGTTCTCGGTGACCTCGGCCGCGATGCTGATGAGCGCCGGCTCGCCGGTCACCTCGACCAGCAGTCCGGGATCCATCGCCTCGACGATCACCGTGCCCGGGTCGCCCCGGTCGGTGCGCACCAGCATGTTGCACGGCAGCAGCAGCCCGATCTCGCGATCCACGCTGATCGCCCGATACGCCAGCGCCGGATCGCATGCCCCCAGAATGAGGTAGTCCTCCATCTCCACGCCGAGCAGCGCTCGCAGTTTCGCCCTGACGTCGATCTCGGTGACCACGCCAAAGCCGCTGCGCGAGAGCGCCTCTCGGGTCCGGGCCACCGCGTCGTCGAACGGGGTCGCCAATCTCGTGGAGAGTTCCCCGCTCATCGCGGCGCGTCATCGGTCAAGAGATCAACCCCGTGCCCCGCGCCGCCGCCGGAACCTCGATGCGCTTGCCGCAATTCGGGCAGAACCGTTCGCTCGGATGATGTTCGGCCCCGCAATGCGCGCAGAAGTGCGGCTCGTCGGCGCCCGATTCACGGGGCATCAGGCGAAGCGGCGCTACCTCGGGTGCCGGACCGCGCGGCCGCCGCAGCCGAAGCCCCAAGAAGGTCAGTCCGGCGCCCAGGGCGATCACCGAGGCCACGCTGATCACGATGTAGGCCAACAGATTCTTCCCGCTCAGCGACGAGGCGTCCCCGTACTGCTGGCGCAGATTGACCGCGGTCGTCTTCAGATCGTCCAGCCCGGGATAGCCGGGCGACATCGCCAGCGTCTGGTCGAACTCGCCGATCGCATCGGTGTAGTGACCCGCATAGAAGTCGGCGAGCCCCTTGCGATAAAACCGGTCGGCGGGTCCCAGCATCGGCTTGACGCCCTTGGCGGCCAGTATCGCCGCCACGCCGTCGGCCGGCGCGATGAAGTTGAAGGGCTGGGATTCGCCGGCGGGGGCGAAGCTGTTCAGGCCGACCACCTTTCCGTTCAGCCCGATCGCCGGCCCGCCGCTCATGCCCTCGGTCATCGCGGCGTCGATCTCGTAGGCGGGGTTCGACCCGGCGATGGACTTCTTGCTGACCTTGCCGCTCTTGTAGGTGGGGTCCAGCGACGGGCCGGTGATGTTTTGGGTGCTCTCCGGGTAGCCGACGGTGAGAACGGGCGTCCCGATGGTGACCTCGGCGTCGGTGGCCAGTTCGGACGACGGCAGGTTGCGCTTGGCGACCTTGAGCAGCGCGGCGTCGCCCTTTCCGAGGGGCCGGAAATCGACGATGTTGGCGACCATCTTGTCCGCGAGTTTCGTTCCCGTGCCGGACATCAGCGCGACGCTGACGTGGGGACCCTGGCCGGGCGAATCGCCTTCCACCCGCGCGTTCTTGCCCAGCCAATCCAAAGTGGTTGCCGGATCGCTCGACTCGGGTGCGTCCGGAAACTCGCTTCGATATTCGGTGGCGGCCCGCTTGAGGATCAGTTCCGTGGCGCTCGCCGGGTCGACGCAGTGACCCGCCGTGGCCACCCACCCGTCGGGGTTGACGACGAAGGCCGTGCAGTTCCAGGTGGCCAGGAACGGCATGCTGGAGCCCCGCCCGAATTGGGACAGGATCTCACCGCTGGGCAACCGGACCAAGCCGTAGCCCTCGCCGGCGAGATACATGATGGACGGCCGGATCAGCGCCGCCGCGCGTTCCTCGGGCTTGGCTTGCGGGTGCCCGCTGTCGGCGGCCGCCATGCCCGGCGCGCCGGCCCACAGCGTGAGGGCGGTCGCCGCCAGCGCCAGCAACCGCCGGGCGGCCGTCGGACGAGTCACGGCCGGGCCATCGACGACGGATGCCGGCTCATCGACTCGAGCAGCTCAGCTTCGTATCGCCGCACCGAAATCCACGCCGGATGCGACTCGAGCACGATCACTTCCGCGCCGACGATGGATGCATTTCCGCGTCGCTGGGTTGCGGGCATTGTCGCAGTCACAACCCTATTTCAGTCGCTCGCCGGGCGGCTCGATAGGGACCGAAGTCACGACCGGTAAGGACCTCCGTTCGTTCTGGCTGCACGACGGCCGACGACGTCCAGGTCCGGTGACCTTCGGCCCTGTCTCGCAACCGGTTCGGTGAGTAGCACTTTAGGCATGTCTGAAACGACTGAATCGGCACAGCATGTCGACGTCCAGGTCACCCTGCGTGACGAGCCGCCCTCGGTCGCGGAATACGCGCGCGGCAAGATCGGTGAGCTCGCGCGGTTCGCGAGCCGACCGGTGCTGCACGCCCGCGTCCGGCTGACCAGGCATCGCGATCCGGCGGTGCAACGGCCCGTCGTCGCGCAGGCCAATCTCGATGTCGACGGACGGCTGGTCCGCGCCCAGGTCCAGGCCGGCACGGCGCACGAAGCGGTCGACCTTCTCGCGGCGCGGTTGCGGCGCCGGCTGGAACGCACGGCCGCACACTGGGAGGCCCGCCGCGGCGAGCGGCCGGCGCCCGGCCACGACGAATGGCGGCACGATTCCGAGCCGGCGCACCGGCCAAATTACTTCCCCCGGCCGGCAGACCAGCGCCGCGTCATCCGCCGTAAGTCGTTCACGATGGCGGCGTGCACCCTCGACGACGCCGCCCACGAAATGAACTCGCTCGACTACGACTTTCACCTGTTCACCGAGAAAGGGACGGGCATCGCCGGCGTCCTGTATCGCGCCGGGACGACGGGCTACCGCCTTGCGTTGGCGGCCCCGGAGCTCGCCGACCGGGTGAGCGAGCACGCGCTGCCCGTGACCGTCAGCGCACAACCGCTGCCGTGCCTCACCGAGGACGGGGCCGCCGACCGGCTTGCCCTGCTCGGCCTGCCGTTCCTGTTCTTCATCGATGCCGACCACGGTTGCGCCAGCGTGCTATACCACCGCTACGACGGGCATTACGGCCTGATCACCCCGGCCGGCTAGCGCGCAGGGCACATCGGCGCGCGCACCGGGGACCAAGGACCCTCGCCGGGGTCGGGCGGCCCGCGCACACTGGCGCCATGGCCAACACGACGAAGCGGATCGCCCGGACCACCGCGCTGCTCGCCGTTCTCTACGGCGCGCGCAGGTATTACCGCAACTGGGGCGCCACCAAGGCCGAGTCGCAGCTGCGCTTTCCGGGCGACACCCTGGTGGGAGATCCGGCGGTGCAGACCACCGAAGCGGTCGACATCGACGCGACCACGCCCGTCGTCTGGTCCTGGTTACTGCGGTTGGGCCTGGATCGGGGTGAGCGGTACGGCAACGACGGGATGGAAAGCCCTGTCGAGCATAGTGATAGCGAGACCCTGCGGGTGGGGGATGCCGTCCGCCTGGCCCCCGAGGGCTGGCTGGGGCTACCCGAGGGGCTGACGTTGCGGGTCGCGGAAATAGTGCCCCAAAAGTACGTCGTGCTCCATGCCATGCGGTCCGATCCGCACTGGAATGTGGTCCTGTCATTGCACGTGCAGCCGCACTGGGAGGACCGCGTCCGACTGCTGGCGCGTGCCCGGATCGCGTTGCGCTACCCGGGCGAGGTGTTCGTCCTCGAACTGGCCAGGCCGCTGATCGCGCTCGGGACGCGCGCGCTGTTGCTCGCGATCAAGCGGCGGGCGGAGCGACTCACCCTGCTGGAGCCGGTCCGCTCCTCGGTCGAAACAAGTTGACAGTTCTGGTCTTTGGCGCGTGTGGGCCGCCGGCCCGCGCGACAAGGAACGAAGGGAGGCCCGGACGGTGAAACCAATCGTGGTGGGGATCGACGGTTCGTCGGCGGCGATCGCGGCCGCGCTATGGGCCGTCGACGAGGCGATCACGCGCGGCGCACCCCTGCGTCTCGTCTCCGTTGTCAAGCCGACGCACGAGTCTCCCGAAGACTACGAACGCGATCTCGCGCACGCCGAGAAGTCGCTGCGGGAAGTCGCGGCGGCGGTGGCGGCAACCGGCAAGTGTGTCGAGGTGGAAACCGACGTGCCAAGGGGTCCCGCCGCCTCCGTGCTGATCGAGGCGTCCTCTCAGGCCGCAATGATCTGCGTGGGCTGCGTGGGCATCGGACGCTACGCGCGCTCCATCGTCGGTTCGACGGCCACCGAGCTCGCGGAGAAGGCCCATTGTCCGGTGGTGGTGTTGCGGACCGGCTCCGAGCTGCCGCCGCCGGACATCAATTGGGTCATCGTCCGGATGACCGACACCCCCGGAAACGACGACGTCGTGAATTGCGCTGCGGCGGAGGCGAAGTTGCGCAGGGCTCCCATGCTGATCCTCGGCGGTCGGCCCGAGGAACTGACCGACTATGCCGACGGGAAGTTCGAGCGCCGGATAGCGCAGTGGCGACAGCCCTATCCGGAGGTCCGCGTCTACCCGATCGCCACGAAGCACGCCATCGCCAGCTACCTGAACTCCAACAACGAGCGAGTGCAGCTCGCCGTCATCGGCGGCGACGAGGCCGGCCAGCTCGCGCGGTTGGTCGGGCCACAGGGGCATCCGTTGTTTCGGCACCCCGAATGCTCCGTGCTCGTCGTGCGTTAGCGGTGGGTCAGTCCTCCGGCGCGCCGAACCGGAACCGGCGCCCCGTGACTATCTCGGGAATGATCCGCACGTAGTGCGATTTCTCCGACGGCGTCCACGGCAGCACCTGCGCGCGTTCGGCTTCCTCGATGTCCTCGTTGGTGCGCAGGGAGCGCGCGACGCCCTTGATGATCACGCTCCAGCCTTCGGCGACATTGTGGTCGTCGACCTCGAACAGCACCCGGTTGTTGATCGCGGTGCTGACCAGCTTGGTGCCCTCCGCGGTGCGAAACAGCACGGTGTGGCGCTGGACGGCGTAGTTGACCGGAAAGATCTCGGGCTGCCCGCCCACACTGGTGACCAGGCGGCCCAGCGTCACGCCCGCCATCAGGTCCCAGCATTCGTTCACCGGCAGGATGGAAACCCCATCATCGATCAGCGACATCAGTCATCCCCTTCATCGGCAGCGCTCCCGTCGATGGTATTGCGGCGGCCGGCCGACAGCGTCGGCCGAAGGTCCCGCGGCCCGGGGACCAAAGGCTTTGGCTAGCGGATCTGCAGCACATCCGCCAGCGGGCGCCGGGGAGTCGCCGCCGGCAGTAGTTCCGCCGGCGGGGCGATCCCCGCACGGATCAGCACTTGCGGCTCACCGCGCCGGCCGATGAGTTCGCGCACGATGTCGCGGCTTTCGTCGAGCTCGATCAGGTGCGTGAGCGGGCACGTCGCCATTCCGGCCGCCGTGCATTCCAGCAACACCGTCGACAGCACTTCGCCACACCGCAACACGTCCAGCCTGGTGTCGTCGGGGGTCGACAGCACAAGGATTTTCGCCCAATCGACGTTGATGTCGCCGCGCCGGTCGGCGTGGCTCCTGATCGGGAAGCTGCGCGCCACGTCTACCCGCCAACTCTCCTTGTCGGACGCCAGGGCGGTCGGCGGTATCCCCTCCGCCAGTGCGAAAGACGAAGTCCACCAGTCGAGTTCGGCGTGGTAATAGACATCCTCGCGGCGAAGCTCCTCGGTGAGCCGCGACGCCTCCACCAACAACGGGCGCACGTCATCGGCGAGCACATCCAGGGTGACCAGGCCGCCGTCGAAGGCGGCGCGCAGCGTGGGCTCGAACAGCTCCCAATACGTCGGGCGTCCCAACGGGAGCCGGTCGCTGCGGCGCTGCAGGATGGCCTCGGCGCGGCGGCGCTGCGCCTCGGTGATGTCCTCCAGCGGGCTGAAGGTGACCGTGGCCAGCTGGTCGGGGTCGTCCGGGTCCGCAAACCGCTCGACCTTCGGCGCCCAGCCGGCGGCGGTCATGGCGACGCACAGGTGGTCCAGGACGGCGCCGCAGGACAGGATCACCTCTCGCCCGGAGTCGTCGGTGGCGGATATCGCGCGGTGCCGCTCCGCGAACAGGCGGAGCACGCCGTCCTCGGCCACCCAGCGCCACGGCTGGCTGTTGTGCACCGACGGGGCACGGCAGGCCAGCAGCACCGCGTTTTCGAGCACGCCGATGTCGGGCGTCCTGCCCCTCATGTCAACCCCCTGTGCGATTTTCGGCTCAAACCTTGGACGCGTTGGCTTCCACGTAGCCGACCACATCGGCCAGCGTCCGCAGCGACGCGTAGTCCGATTCCGGGATGTCGACATGCAGTTTCCGGTGGATCCCACGCAGAAAGCTCAGCCAGTCCATGGAATCCAGGTCGACCTGGTCGCGCAGCAGGACGTCGTCGGCGATGTCGTCGGGATCGATTTCGGGGGCGATGGAGGTCAGCACGGACAGCACCACCGCGCGGGTGTCTTCATTGGTCATTGCGCATCACTTTTCTAGGAGGTCGGGCTGCTGGAGCAGCTCGTTGATTGCGGCGAGGAAGAGCGCACCCCGGTGCCCGTCGCTGGCCCGGTGGTCGGCGGCCAGGGTGGCCTGCACGGTGGTGACGACGCGGATCCCGCCGTCGATGACGCAGACGCGCTCGGCCGGCTGGCCGAAGCCGACGATCGCGACCTGCGGCGGGTAGATGACGCCGAAGACCGCATCGACGCCCTGGTCACCGAGGTTGGTGACGGTGATGGTCGGGTCCGACATCTCCGAACTCCGCAGCGAGAAGGACCGCGCCCGCGCCACCAAATCGGTGAGGTCGTCCATCAATTCGTCCAGCTTCTTCTCCGGCACGTCGTGGATCGCCGGCGCGACCAGCCCGCCGCCCCGCAGGGATATCCCGACACCGACGTGCACACCGTTGGCGGGTTCGAATCCGTCCTCGCGCCAGAAGCCGTTGAACTCACCGAACCGCTGCGCGGCGACTCCGACGGCCTTCAGCAGCAGCACGGCCGGCAGCACCCGCTCGTCGATGGATCGCTGCGCGTTACGGGTTGTCAACCAGGACAACGACTTTTCCAGCCGGATTTCCTCGGCGAGGTAGTAGTGCGGGATCTCGCGCTTCGACCGGCTCATCGCCGCGGCGATCGACTTGCGCATCTGCGTGGCGCGGTCGGCCGCCGTGGGCTTGGTCCCCGGCTGCGCGACGGGCTTGGGCGCGGCCGGCTTGGCCGCTGCCGCGTGCTCCACATCGTTGATGGTGACCGCGCCCTGCGGGCCGGTGCCGGTCACCGCGTCGATGTCGACGGCCAGCGACTGGGCCAGCCGCCGCGCGGCCGGGGACACCCAGCGGCGCCGCCCGGGGGCGGTCGAAGCGCGAGATCCCGCACTACTACCTCGCCGAGGAAATCCGGCTGGAAAAGTCGTTGTCCTGGTTGACAAC